>JAZPZN010000032.1:0-5303 GCA_045544715.1 Oscillospiraceae bacterium
CTACTGCTTTCTGGAAGGACCATAGAATCAATATTATCGATACTCCCGGACACGTTGACTTTACTGTTGAAGTTGAGCGTTCTCTGAGAGTTCTTGACGGCTCTGTAACTGTATTCTGCGCTAAGGGCGGCGGTGAGCCCCAGTCTGAAACAGTATGGCGCCAGGCTGACAACTATCGTGTTCCCAGAATGGCTTATGTAAATAAGATGGACATTATGGGTGCGGACTTCTACAACGTTGTTCGTATGATGCACGAAAGACTTAAGTGTAATGCAGTTCCGATTCAGCTTCCTATCGGTGCTGAGGCGGACTTTAAGGGTATCATCGACCTCATTGAGATGAAAGCCGATGTATACTATGATGACCTGGGCAAGGATATGCGTGTTGAGGAGATCCCTGCAGACATGCTTGAAAAGGCTCAGGAATACAGACAGCAGCTTCTTGAGAAGGTTGCTGAACTTGATGACGAGCTGATGGAGCGCTACTTCGAGAACGAAGGTGCTGACTTCACAGTTGAGGAGATCAAGAAGGCTATCCGTAAGGGTACTATCGACAACAGATTTGTTCCCGTTGTTTGCGGTACTTCTTATAGAAACAAGGGCGTACAGAAGATGCTCGATGCAGTTATCGACTTCATGCCTTCTCCTCTGGATATTCCTCCTATCAAGGGCGTTGATCCCGAGACAGGTGAGGAGACAGAGAGACGTGCAGGTGATGACGAGCCTTTCTCCGCTCTCGCATTTAAGATCGCTACAGACCCCTTCGTTGGTAAGCTCTGCTTCTTCAGAGTTTACTCTGGTTATGTTGAGGCAGGCGCAAGCGTGCTGAACGCAACCAAGGATAAGAACGAGCGTATGGGCCGTATCCTGCAGATGCACGCAAACTCCCGTCAGGATATCGAGGCTTGCCCCTGCGGTGATATCGCAGCCGCTGTTGGTCTGAAGAACACAACTACAGGTGATACTCTCTGCGATGAGAAGCATCCTGTAATCCTCGAGTCCATGGAATTCCCTGAGCCTGTTATCTCGCTCGCTATCGAGCCAAAGACAAAGGCTGGTCAGGAGAAGATGGCTCTTGCTCTTGCAAAGCTTGCTGAAGAAGACCCCACATTCAAGACCTATACCGATCAGGAAACAGGTCAGACAATCATCGCTGGTATGGGTGAGCTCCACCTCGAGATCATCGTTGACCGTCTGCTCCGTGAGTTCAAGGTAGAGGCAAATGTTGGTGCTCCTCAGGTTGCTTATAAGGAGACTATTACTTCTAACGCTGATGTTGATATGAAGTATGCACGTCAGTCCGGTGGTAAGGGTCAGTACGGTCACGTTAAGATCCGTGTTGAGCCTAACGAGTCCGGTAAGGGTTACGAGTTCGTTAACGCTGGTGTCGGCGGTGCTATTCCCAAGGAATATATCCCTGCAGTTGACGCTGGTATCCAGGGTGCTATGAATGCCGGTGTCCTTGCTGGTTATCCTGTAGTTGACGTTAAGGTTGAGCTCTATGATGGTTCTTACCATGAGGTAGACTCTTCTGAAATGGCATTTAAGATCGCCGGTTCTATGGCATTCAAGGAGGCTATGAGAAAGGCTAAGACCGTAATTCTCGAGCCTATGATGAGAGTTGACGTAGTAGTTCCTGAGGACTACATCGGTAACGTTATCGGTGATCTCAACTCCCGTCGTGGCCAGATCCAGAATCAGGAGACAAGAAACGGTACTGTTCAGATCACATCCGTTGTTCCCCTGTCTGAGATGTTCGGCTATTCTAACGACCTGCGTTCCAAGACACAGGGCCGTGGCCAGTATGTAATGCAGCCCAGCCACTATGTTGAGGTTCCCAAGTCCATTGCTGACGGTATCATGAGCAAGCGCAAGCAGGAAGACTGATCCGTAAGCAAAAATTTATCTGCACAATTGTAATTTATTTCAGAAAAGACTTGATTTTTTCTGAGAATAATGATACAATATAATCACTAAACTATGGCTATCCCCCCTTTCTAGGGGGGGAGCTGAAATTTTACCTTTAAGGAGGATATACCAATGGCAAAGGAAAAGTATAATTCCAGTAAGCCCCACGTTAACATTGGCACCATCGGCCACGTTGACCACGGCAAGACAACAACAACTGCAGCTATCACAAAGTACCTCGCAATGCTGGGTAAGGCTAAGTTCGAGGCTTATGACATGATCGATAAGGCTCCCGAGGAGAGAGAGCGTGGTATCACAATCAACACCGCTCACGTTGAGTACGAGACTGACGCACGTCACTATGCTCACGTTGACTGCCCCGGCCATGCTGACTACATCAAGAACATGATCACTGGTGCTGCTCAGATGGACGGCGCTATCCTCGTAGTAGCTGGTACTGATGGCCCTATGGCTCAGACCAAGGAGCACATCCTGCTCGCTCGTCAGGTAGGCGTTCCCGCAATCGTTGTATTCATGAACAAGTGCGATGACGTTGATGATGCTGAGCTGCTCGACCTCGTAGAGATGGACATCCGTGATGTTCTTTCTTCCAACGAGTTCCCCGGCGATGATATCCCCGTAATCCGTGGTTCTGCTAAGGTTGCTCTTGATTGCACATCTACAGATCCTAACGCTCCCGAGTATGCTTGCATCAAGGAGCTGATGGACGCTGTTGACTCTTACATTCCTGCTCCTGAGCGTTCTGAGGATCTGCCCTTCCTTATGCCCGTAGAGGATACAATGACCATCACTGGTCGTGGTACCGTTGCTACAGGCCGTGTAGAGCGTGGTATCGTTAAGGTTAACGACACAGTTGAGATCACTGGTCTCGTTGACGAGCCCAAGTCCACTGTTGTTACAGGTCTCGAGATGTTCAGAAAGACTCTGGACGAGGCTGTTGCTGGTTACAACATCGGTGCTCTGCTCCGTGGTGTTACACGTCAGGATATCGAGCGTGGTCAGGTTCTCTGCAAGCCTGGTTCCATTCACCCCCACACCAAGTTCAAGGGTCAGGTTTACGTTCTCAAGAAGGAAGAGGGCGGCCGTCATACACCTTTCGTTTCCAACTATCGTCCTCAGTTCTTCTTCAGAACAACAGACGTTACAGGCGTTATCACACTGCCTGGTGATAAGGAAATGTGCATGCCTGGCGATAACGTTATAATGGACGTTGAGCTCATCACTCCTATCGCTATCGAGGAAGGTCTGCGTTTCGCTATCCGTGAGGGTGGTAGAACTGTAGGTTCCGGCGTTGTTACTGCTATCAACGAGTAATTAACAACTAACATTTTCCTATATTGTAAATTTATCAGCCGCTCTCCATAAGGGGAGCGGCTTTTGTTATATATCAAGCACTGTTAGAAAAGACTAATTGTGCACAATTCTGAACGCCGCCACGGTAAATCGCTGTTGGCGGCATTGCTTTTGTGCAAATCGTTAATTTTTTGATAATTCGTGAAAAATGCGAAAAAAAGTAGTATTTGCTATTTACAAATCAGTAGAAATGTGATAAAATATAAGTTGTAAAATGTGTAGGGATAGGTGCGCCTATCCGCAGCCAAAAATGGCCTACATGAGATTTAAGGAGGAATAAACCAATGGCAAGACAAAAGCTTACTATGGATGGTAACAATGCCGCAGGTCACGTATCTTATGCGTTTACAGACCTCGCAGCAATTTACCCCATCACCCCCTCTTCCGTAATGGCTGAGGTAACTGACTCCTGGGCAACCGCAGGACGCAAGAACATTTTCGGCGAGACCGTAAAGGTAGTTGAGATGCAGTCTGAGGCAGGTGCTGCAGGTGCTGTACATGGCTCTCTTTCTGCTGGTGCGCTGACAACTACTTACACCGCTTCTCAGGGTCTGCTTCTGATGATCCCCAATATGTACAAGATCGCAGGTGAGCTGCTTCCCTCTGTTATTCACGTTTCCGCTCGTGCAGTAGCTTCTCACGCTCTGTCCATCTTCGGCGACCACAGCGATATCTACGCATGTCGTCAGACAGGTTACGCTATGCTCTGCTCCACTAACCCTCAGGAGGTTATGGACCTCGGTGCTGTAGCTCATATGTCTACACTCAAGGGCAGAGTTCCTTTCCTGCACTTCTTCGATGGCTTCAGAACCTCTCACGAGATCCAGAAGATCGAGGTTTGGGACAACGAGACACTTTCTAAGATGGTTGACTGGGATTCTATCCAGGCATTCCGTGATAGAGCTCTTAATCCTGAGAACCCTGTTCTCCACGGCACTGCTCAGAACCCTGATATCTTCTTCCAGGCTCGTGAGGCTTGCAACAGCTACTACAACGCTATCCCTGAGGTAGTTACAGAGTACATGAACAAGGTTAACGCTGAGATCGGTACAAACTACAAGCTCTTCAACTACTACGGTGCTGAGGACGCTGAGGAGATCATCGTTGCTATGGGTTCTGCTTGTGATACCATCGAAGAGACAATCGACTGGATGCTCGCACAGGGTCGCAAGGTAGGTCTTGTTAAGGTTAGACTGTACAGACCCTTCGTATCCTCTGCATTCGTTGATGCTATCCCTGCTACTGTTAAGCAGATCACAGTTCTCGACAGAACTAAGGAGCCCGGCTCCCTCGGCGAGCCTCTCTATCTTGATGTTGTTGCTGCACTCAAGAAGGAGAAGAAGTTCCAGGATGTTCCTGTATTCACTGGTAGATACGGTCTCGGATCTAAGGACTGCAACCCTGCACAGATCATCGCTGTATTCAACAACAAGGAGAAGGAGACATTCACAATCGGTATCGAGGATGATGTTACAAACCTCTCCCTCAAGATCACTGAGAGCCCCAACACAACTCCTGAGGGCACAACCTGCTGCAAGTTCTGGGGTCTCGGTTCCGACGGTACTGTTGGTGCTAACAAGAACTCCATCAAGATCATCGGTGACCACACTGACAAGTACGTTCAGGCTTACTTCCAGTATGACTCCAAGAAGACAGGCGGCGTAACAATTTCCCACCTGAGATTTGGTGACAAGCCGATCAAGAGCTCATACTACATCAACAAGGCTGACTTCGTAGCATGCCACAACCCTTCATACATCGAGAAGGGATTCAAGATCGTTCAGGACGTTAAGCCAGGCGGCACATTCCTGATCAACTGCCAGTGGAAGCCAGAGGAAGTTGGACAGCACCTCGATGCAGCAGCTAAGAAGTACATCGCTGAAAATGACATCCAGCTCTACACCATCGACGTTATCGACCTCTGCGCAAAGATCGGCATGGGCAAGAGAACAAATACTACTCTCCAGACCGCATTCTTCGCACTCGCAGACGTTATGCCTAAGGCTGATGCTATCCAGTACA
>JAZPZN010000033.1:0-38663 GCA_045544715.1 Oscillospiraceae bacterium
GATTTCTTGTCTTCCTAAGACCGCTTGGCCTCCGACTTCTCAGCTATATTTGTCGTGCAAACGGGCATTTCAGCGGATTTTATTCGGTGGCGCAGCACTGCCTTTCCTGCGTTGAGGAGGCAGCTGCACGGGGCTATCCAAAACACCATCAGCTTGCCTGTCTGCTGCACGATGCCAGCGAGGCTTTTATCTCGGATATCACCCGACCTGTAAAGCTGGAGCTTCCCGAATATAGGGAGATAGAGCAGCGGCTGCAATCGGTGATATATCGCCGTTTCGGGCTTGACCCCGAGGATGGTGAGATGCTGGCGGCTGTGAAAGAGATAGATGATGCGATGCTGTATCACGAATTTCTGGCGTTGGGAGGGCTTGCGCTCTACGATACGGCACCTGAGATCGTCACAAAGCCCGATTATAGCTTTATTCCCTTTGAGGATACCGAGAACAGATTTTTACAGATGCTTAACGACCTATACAAAACGGAGGAAACAACATGACCGCAACCGACATTCTTTTCAATGATGGATGGCAGTTCTGCCTTACCGATATCGGTACTGAGCTTTCGGCTCTGCCTCAACAGAAATGGTATAATGTAGAGCTGCCCCATGATTGGCTCATCGGTGATACTGCTAATCTCTACAAAACAGGTGAGGGTTGGTATAAGCGTATCCTCAATGTCACCGCTGAGGAGCTCAACGGTCACGTTATGCTCAATTTTGATGGCGTATATTTCAACTCTACTGTGTTCGTCAATGGCAAGGAGGCAGGCAGCTGGACTTATGGCTACTCCGCCTTTGAGTTTGATATCACTGCGCTGCTGAGCGAGGGCGATAACGAGATACTCGTGAGAGTAGAGCATCAGTCGCCCAATACCCGTTGGTATTCAGGCGCAGGTATATATCGTGATGTCACTCTCAAATACCGCAAAAAGACCTATATCCGCACCAACGGAGTTTACATCCACTCTGAAAAGGGCGAGGGCGATACATGGCATACTGAGATAGAAACAGATATCTGCGGTGAGGCTGCTGATATCACTGTAACCATTGCAGTGGTAGATCCCGAGGGTAATAACATTGCGGCTTTTGAGCAGAAAGCTGCCTTTGGCGGCGGCGAGGAGAACTTCCTCAACAGCTTTGATATAACATCTCCTGCAGTGTGGGATATCGACAGTCCCGACCTTTACACTCTTGTTGTGACAGTGTTTAAGGATGATGAGGTGCTGGATTACTCTGCGGTGGATTTCGGATATCGTACTGCTGAGTTCTTGCCCGAAAAGGGCCTTGTGCTCAACGGCAGACAGCTGAAGATGCATGGCGTGTGTATGCATCATGACCTCGGTGCGCTGGGCGCTGCTATAAATGAAGCTGCATTGTACAGGCAGATGAAGATCATGAAGGATATGGGCTGTAACGCTATCCGTACATCGCACAATATGCCCGCAAAGCAGCTTGTGCAGATATGTGACAAGCTGGGTCTGCTGGTAGACTGCGAAAGCTTTGATATGTGGGAGAACTCTAAAACAGAGTACGACAACCACCTCTACTTCAACGAAACGCTTGAGCGTGATGTGAAGAGTTGGGTAGAGCGTGACCGCAACCATCCCTGCGTTATCATGTGGAGCATCGGCAACGAGATAAGCGACACCAACTACGAGCGTGGTATAGAGATAACAAAGCGCCTGCGTGATGCAGTGCTGATGTATGATCCCAAGAAGAATGCGGCGGTGACCATCGGCTCCAATTTTATGGGCAGCGAGATGGCTCAGAGATGCACTGACGAGCTGAAGCTCGCAGGTTACAACTATGCCGAGTATTTCTATAACGATCATCATAAAAAGTATCCCGACTGGACTATCTACGGCAGCGAAACTGCTTCCGCAGTGCGTTCGAGAGGTATCTATCGTTTCCCTGCGGATATTCCGCTGCTTACCCATGAGGATCTGCAGTGCTCTTCCCTTGATAACAGCTTCGTGGGCTGGGGCTGCAGTGCCAAGAAGGCATGGAGGCTAGACCGTGACTGCGATTTCTGCGCAGGTCAGTATATCTGGACGGGCTTCGACTACATCGGCGAGCCTACTCCCTATTCCACAAAGAACAGCTATTTCGGTATCGTAGATACAGCAGGCTTCCCTAAGGATATATATTATTTCTATCAGAGCGTGTGGTTCACCGCTGAGGAGCTGCCTGTTATCCACATAGTTCCCTATTATTGGGATTTCACTGAGGGTCAGGAGATAGATGTTATTGTATACAGCAATGCACACACCGTTGAGCTTTTCCTCAATGGCAAGAGCATTGGCAAGCATGAGATGAAGCTTGATACCGACAAGCAGATGCGTGCGGATTTCCGTGTGCCTTTCGAGAAGGGCGAGCTGACAGCAAAGGGCTACGATACTGACGGCGCAGTTATCATGGAGGATAGCATCAAGACCTGCGGCGACCCTGCAAAGGTCGTGCTGGAGGCTGATCGTGCTGAGCTTTTTGCAGATGCGAGGGATATCAGCTTTATCGAGATATCTGTTGTTGACAAGGATGGCATCCCTGTAGGCAATGCACGCAACAGGGTCAAGGTAGAGGTAAGCGGTGCAGGCAGACTTGTTGGTCTTGACAATGGCGATAGCACAGATTATGACAGCTACAAGGGCGATAACCGCCGCCTGTTCAGCGGCAAGCTGCTGGCGATGGTGCAGTCGACCCTTGACGAAGGTGAGATAACTGTAAAGGTGACCTCTGAGGGGCTTGAGGGCGCAGAGCTGAAGCTTGTGTCCGAGTATTGCGGCGAGTGCAGCGGTGTATCCGTCGTGACAGAAAATGCTTATCCCGCAGTAACCACCGAATATACGAATGAGATCCCTGTCCGCAGGATAGAGGTGCATTGCGACGGCAGCACCGCTCTTACGGCGGAGAATCCTACAGCGAAGCTTGATGTTAAGCTGTTCCCCGATAATGCCTCCTACAGCGATATCACGTGGAAGTGTGTTCGCAAGAACGGTGTTGAGGTAGGCAATGCGAAGATAGATGTTGTGGATGGTATTGCGACTGTAACAGCCTTTGGCGACGGTGATTTCATCGCAAGGGCGTTCCTCAACAATGGTGCGCAGCAGCCGCAGGTATACGCTGACCTTTGCTTTACAGCTGAGGGTCTGGGTGAAGCTGCAAAGGATGCTTACAGCTTTATCTCCGCAAGCAAGCTTGACAGCAGCAACGTTATGGCTTGTGTTATTGAGGATGGCGCAGTGGGCAACATTACTGAGAGAACAGTGCTCACATATAACAGCGTTGACTTTGGCAAGACAGGTACTGACACGCTTATCCTTCATATTGGAGCTTGCTCGGATGTATATGTTGAGGTTTGGGAGGGCACTCCCGATGATGGCAGGCTCATCAGCGCACTGACCTTTAACAATAATGGCTGCTGGTGCGGCTTCAAGCCGCAGGAGTTCGCACTTGCCGACAGGCTCAGCGGAATGAAGGATATCAGCGTTGTTGTTAATCAGAAGCTCATTTTCGGCGGCTTTGAGTTTGTAGAGGTCAATCGTGCGTTTGATGTCAACTACACTGCCGAGAGCGACAGCATCTACGGCGATGAATACAGCATCGAGGGCAGGAGCGTCGTTAAGATAGGCAATAATGTCATCATCAACTACGATGCTATGGATTTCGGAGAGAATGGTGCTTCGGCTATCACCATCTGCGGAGCTACCGCAAATCCTGAGGATACGGTGCAGCTGCGTTATACTCCCGTTGGCGGCACTCAGAACAGTATGCTGATGCAGTTTGCTCATTCAGACGGTGACAGCGAGCAGCGTTTTGAGATACCTAAGCTCGACGGAGTACAGGATATCAGCTTTGTATTCCTCCCCGGAACGAAGTTCGATTTCAAGTGGTTCAGATTTGAGTAATATAAAACGCTCCGCAGCTTTGCGGAGCGTTCGTTTCAGTGAAAAGACCTCCTATGGGTTTGATGTACCATAGGAGGTCTTTGCTTATGTAGTTTTCAGATCAGTGCGATTACGGAGCCACAAGGATCTTTCCGGTGCCTCTGTACACATTTACAAGACCTTCGCCTGTAGCAGCGGAGCCGATGATGGACTTTGTAGTCTTCTCAACGGTGAACTGAAGCTGGCTAGACCATGCAATAGCCATATTGCCGTCGATCTTCACGGTATCGTTGTTAAGCTCGATAGTGATGAGCTCGTCACGGGGGAGAGGGCACTCAAGGGCAACGATGCCGTGACCCACGAGAGCAGTGTTGAACAGGCCCTCGCCACCTGCAACCGCAGAGGAGAGCGAGTTTCTTGCAACTGTTTTAATATCAACGGTAGAGTCGCAGGCAAGGAACAGACCGTCGTCAACAGTCATGCTGCCGCCCCATTCTGCAAGGTTCTCAAAGAGAATGTGCTTCCATGTAGGCTCAAGAACGACATAACCTGTACCTGTATACTTGGGCTTGATTGCAGACTCGCCTGTTGCACGGCTTGCAAATGCCCTTGCAAACATATCACCAACGCCCTGTACATTGGTCTCGGCGGTGATGTTGCCGAGCATCATCTGCATAGCACCTGCCTGCATTATAAGGCCGTTGCCGTTGAGCTCAACGATCACCTGCTTTTTCTTAATGCCCATCTTGGAGTAGTAGTGAGCTCTTTCGGGGTTGATAGCTGCAAAGCCCGAGTTCTTGTTGTACTCCAGCAGGGAGAAGCCACCCTTTTGTTCAGTGATCTGGCGGGCGAACGTACCGCCTGTAAAGGTATCAAGTGAAATCATTGTGAACCTCCTGAATGAGATAATTCGTACATAACGTACAATTAAATTATAGCATACATTTGTCTGTTTGTAAAGTATGTGGAAAATTCTTTGCTATAAAACAAGATGAAAATTTTCATCAAAAACCCCTTGACATTTCGGTTAGTCTATGCTAATATATAGTAGAGGTTAGGATAAACTAACCGAGAATAACTGAAATTTTTCGTGTTAGAATAGAGGTAAGGATGAGCGTAGTAGTTATCGGCGGAAATGACCGTATGGCGACAAGATATAAGGATATATGTAAGGAATACAATTGTAAGGCAAAGGTGTTCACGCAGATGCCTGCGGATTTCAACAACAAGCTTGGTACGCCCGATCTGATGGTGGTGTTTACAAACACCTGCAGTCATAAGATGATAAACAGCGTAAACCAGCGCAGTGAAAAGCACAATATCCCCGTTGCAAGGGTACACAACAACAGCGTTAATGCGCTCAAAAGCGTGCTTTCTCAGTACGTCGGATGATGATTTTTGTGAAACAGGGTTAGCGAAAACTAACCAGAAGGAGGAATATATGTCCTGTGCAGATTGCAAGAGATTTGAGCAGAAGCTGGCATTCCATACGGCACCCTCGCTTCTCGGGATAAAGGCGGCGAGCCTTGTGTCGTTCAAAAAAAGCGAGTTTGATATCCCTGCGAATGCTTCCCGTTTTAATGACAGGGCAAAGGCTAAGGAGCTGAAGATACGCATGCTGCATGAGTGCGGTGAGCGTGTACTGATACTGGTATACAATGAGCGATTGCTGCAAAAAAGACTGCAGGATAGCGCAGCAGCTGAGATACTCAATAGCTGCGGCTATAGCGATCTTTCTCTTGAGGCCTGTCTTGACAGGCTGTCGGAGAGGATCGGCGCAGATGGAGGCTTTCCGCATGAGATAGGGATATTTCTTGACTATCCCGTGGAGGATGTGGCAGGATTTATAGAGAACAACGGTGACAATTTCAAGCTGTGCGGCTACTGGAAGGTATACGGCAATGCCGAGCGTGCCCAGCGCACATTTGACAATTACAACAAATGCCGTCGTTTTCTCTGTCGCAGGCTCAGCGAGGGCGCAGATATCTATCAGGCATTGAAGATACCCTGTTAATAAGACGATAAAACTTGATATAGGAGGAAACAAATGAAAACAGCAGTGATCTACTGGAGCGGAACAGGCAACACCGAGGCTATGGCTAAAGCGGTGGCAGAGGGTGCAGGCGCAGAGCTATACTCTGTAAGCGAGTTCAGCGGTGATGTCGCAGAGTATGACAGAGTTGCATTCGGATGCCCCTCTATGGGCGCAGAGGAGCTGGAGGAGAGCGAGTTTGAGCCGTTTTTCAGTTCTGTTGAGGGTAAGCTCAGCGGTAAGACTATCGCCTTGTTCGGTAGCTACGGTTGGGGCGACGGCGAGTGGATGCGCAACTGGGCTGACCGTGTAAAGGCAGCAGGTGCAGTTATGGCGGCAGACTTCGTTATCGTGAACGAGGCTCCCGATGCCGACGGTATTGCACAGTGCAAGGCTCTCGGTGAGGCACTTGTAAAGTGAGCTTTTGATAACTTCCATCTCATTGTCACAAAAGAGACCGTCTGCGGCTGATTTGCCGTGGGCGGTCTTCCTCTTTTGATGATTTCAAGGCTTAAGGATATCAGTTTGCCGTTAATCGTTAGCATTTGAATGTATAACATCACCATCATCTTCAGATGAAATTGTTGCAGTTTGCACAAATTTTATATCTTTTTGTCAAATTAAAGTTTAATTAAGTTGTCTTTTTCTTTTAAATATGATATAATTTATAGTGTGTAATGTGTGCTTTATCACTTTATTGCTGTTAAACTGCAATATGATAAATTCATTGCGCAAAACAAAAGACGATAAACAAAGGAGAATGACAATGAAATTCAGAAGAATCTGCGCTGCAGTCGTTGCTGCAGCTGCCATGATGACCGCTACAGCTTGCAGCGGCGACAGCGGCAAGATCAAGATCGGTGTAAGCAAGATGATGACCCATGCTGCGATGGATGCGGCTCAGGAGGGCTTCGTAACAGCTCTTGCTGACAAGGGCTATGATGAGAGCAAGGTAGAGTTCGATTTCCAGAACGGCCAGGGCGAAACATCTAACCTTAACACCATCGCTACCCAGTTCGTGGGCAACGATGTTGACCTCATCTTCGCTATCGCTACCCCTGCTGCACAGGCTGCTATGGCACAGACAAGCGAGATCCCGATCATCGGTACTGCTATCACTGACTATGCTTCCGCAGGTCTTGTAGAGTCTGATGAGACCCCCAACACTAACGTTTCAGGCACAACTGATATGAACCCTGTAGAGGAGCAGATCGACCTGCTTATCAAGCTTGCTCCCGCTACTAAGACTGTAGGCTTCCTCTACAACTCTTCTGAGGACAACTCCGTTCTGCAGGTAGGCATCGCTAAGGCTTATGTTGAGAGCCTCGGTCTTGCATGGACAGAAAAGACCGTATCCTCCACAAACGAGATCCAGCAGGCTACTACAGCTATCACAACTGAGTGTGATGCTATCTACATCCCTACAGATAACTTCTTTGCATCCGCTATGACTACCGTTGGCGAGGTATGCAACGAGGCTAAGATCCCCGTTGTTGCAGGTGAGATCGGTATGACAAAGGCAGGTGCACTTGCTACACTCGGTCTTGACTACTACAACCTCGGTTACGAGGCTGGTCTGATGGCTGTTGAGGTGCTCGAGGGTGCAGATATCTCCACAATGTCCGTACGTGGTGCTTCCCAGTTTGACTATTACATCAACGCTGATACAGTTGCAGCTCTCGGCATCGAGATCCCCGAGGATCTGCAGCAGTATGTAGCAGCTCCCACAGCTGAGTAATATCGTGTTCAGGTGCGGAGCGGTACTTGGTATCGCTCCCGCACTTTTGAAAGTAAGCAGGGCTGAAACTGAGGCTTTGTTTATTTTCAAAAGTGTGCATCACTTAAAATGAAAGGAATAGATCAAATTATGATAAATATTATTATCGGTGCGATAGCCCTCGGACTTCTCTGGGGTGTGTTCACGCTGGGCGTTCATCTTACATATCGTATTCTCGATATTGCAGACCTGTCGGTGGAGGGTACTGTCACAACAGGCGGTGCTACTGTTGCAGTGCTCATCACAAATGGAGTTAATCCCTGGCTTGCAAGCCTTGCGGCACTTGGCGCAGGTCTTATCGGCGGCCTTGTTACAGGACTTCTCCACACAAAGCTGAAGATCCCTGCCTTGCTTGCAGGTATCCTTACCATGACTGCCTGCTACTCCATCAACCTGCGTATCATGGGAAAGGCTAACATTGCGCTGCCCTCTTCAGGCTCGCAGAAGGTTGAGACTGTATTCACTCCTGTCAATGAGATGTTTATAGATCTTGTTGGCGATTATGATAAAAACGGCTCTATGGCTTGGCTGTATGATGTGCTTGTCAGCAAGAATTTCTCCACTATGCTTGTGGGTCTTGTTATCGTGGCTTTCATTTCTATTATCACTTACTGGTTCTTCGGTACTGAGCTTGGCTCTGCTATCCGTGCAACAGGCAACAACAAGAAGATGGTGCGTGCACAGGGCATCAGTACTTCCTTTATGATAATCGTTTGCCTCATGCTTTCCAATGGCCTTGTTGCATTCGCAGGTGCGCTTATCGCACAGTATCAGGCTTACGCTGATATTCAGATGGGTATCGGCTCTATCGTTATCGGCCTCGCTTCCCTCATTATCGGTGAGGTGTTGGTGGGCACAAAGAGCTTTAAGCGCAACCTCGTGGCACTGGCTGCAGGTGCGGTGGTATATCGTATCATTATTGCCCTCGTTATGAAGGCAGGTATGGAGGCTAACGACCTCAAGCTGTTTACAGCTATCACGGTTACATTCTGCCTGTCGCTGCCGCTGATGCAGAAGGCTATCAACAAGCTGATAGTAAAGCGCAACGATGGCGAGCAGGATAAGCAGCTTAACGGTGAGCCTTTTGTAAATGCTATGAAAACAGGCGACGCTGCCAATGAGAATGAGGAGGTCTGATATCATGCTTTCAATGAACAATATCCACAAGACCTTCAACCCCGGCACTATCAACGAGAAGAAGGCACTGGACGGTCTGAGCCTTCATCTTGACAAGGGTGACTTTGTTGCGGTGATCGGTGGTAACGGCGCAGGTAAATCCACGATGCTGAATGCACTGGCAGGTGTGTGGCAGGTGGATCACGGCGAGATAATCATCGATGGCGTTGATGTAACTAAAAAGGTGGAGCACAAGCGTGCACCTTACCTCGGCAGGGTTTTCCAAGATCCCATGATGGGCACTGCCGCAAATATGAATATCGAAGAAAACCTCGCACTGGCACTGCGCAGGGGCGAGCATCGAACTCTCCGTTGGGGCATTACCGACAAGGAGCGCAAGGATTACAAGGAGCTACTTTCTACTCTTGATCTCGGACTTGAAAACCGCATGACCAGCAAGGTCGGTCTGCTTTCGGGAGGTCAGCGTCAGGCGCTTACTCTGCTGATGGCTACCCTCAAAAAGCCGAAGATACTGCTGCTTGATGAGCACACTGCCGCCCTTGACCCCAAGACAGCTGCAAAGGTGCTGGAGCTTTCCGATAAGATCATCAGTGAAAATGGACTTACAGCACTCATGGTAACTCACAACATGAAGGATGCTATCAAGCACGGTAACCGTCTGATAATGATGAACAACGGTCATATCATCCTCGATGTTAAGGGTGAGGAGAAGAAGAATCTCACCGTTGACGAGCTGCTGCGCCGTTTCAGCGAGATCAGCGGAAGCGAGCTTGCGAACGACCGTATGCTGTTATCCTCAAAATAATATCAAGCGGGGGGCTGCTGCTCTCCGCTAATTTAGAAAAGATGTAAAAGCAATAAATTCACGAAAGGAAGTACCACCATGAACATCTGGCATGACGTTAATCCTGAGCGCATCACTCCACATGATTTCCTTGCGGTTATCGAGATCGAAAAGGGAAGCAAGAAAAAGTATGAGCTTGATAAGCAGACAGGTCTTATTATTCTAGACCGTATTTTGTATACCTCTACGCACTATCCTGCAAACTACGGTTTTATTCCCCGTACCCTTGCGGATGACGGCGACCCGCTGGATGTGTTGCTGCTTTGCAACGAGCCTATCGATCCGCTGGTGCTGGTGCAGTGCTACCCTATCGGTGTTATCACGATGCTTGACAACGGCAAGAACGACGAGAAGATAATTGCGATCCCCTTTGAAGACCCCAATTACAACGCATACAGGGGCATTGAGGCTCTGCCGAGCCACATCTTTGAGGAGATGCGCCACTTCTTCTCTGTCTACAAGCAGCTTGAGGGTAAGTCTACAGCCGTTAACGAGGTAATGGGTCAGAAGGCAGCTATCGAGGTAATCAAAAACTGCATCGATAACTATAATGAGGTTTATGGCCCACTGCATCCTTTTGAACCTGAGCACAAGGTAGCGGATAAGAAGTAACGGAGGGGCTTATGATACTTGCAAGCCAATCTCCCCGTCGCAAGGAGCTACTGTCGCTGATAACGGAGGACTTTCGCATTATTCCTGCAAGGGGGGAGGAGATACTTCCCGATGGGATATCCCCGAAGGATGCCGTAATGCTTCTTGCGGAGCAGAAAGCGCAGGAGATATATCGTCAGCATAGCGGCGAGGATGTGATAATCTCTGCAGATACTGTGGTTGCTGTTGATAATGATATACTCGGAAAGCCTGTTGACGCTGATGATGCAAAAAGGATGCTGCACCTCATATCAGGCAGAGAGCACAGCGTGTTTACAGGTGTCTGCATCATCGATGCAAAGGGAAATGTAAATGTCTTTGCAGAGGAAACAAAGGTTGAATTCTGGCGGCTTACCGACAAGGAGATAGCTGACTATGTTGCAACAGGTGACCCTATGGATAAGGCGGGTGCCTATGGTATTCAGGGCAGAGGCGCTTTGCTGGTAAAGCGCATTGACGGTGATTATTACAACGTTATGGGGCTGCCCGTGGGCAGACTGCTAAGGGCGCTGTAAAATAGCACAGAAAGCGGATAGAAATATCCGCTTTTTATTTGAGAAATATTGACAACAAAGCGATAATATAGTATAATATATAGTTGGATAAGTATATTCAGCGGTGCGTTTGAAAGTGCCGCTATCCATAAAAAGAAAGGACAGCAAAACAATGAAGTACGATTTCAGTGCCATTGAAAGCAAGTGGCAAAAGTACTGGGATGAGCATGGCACATTTCATGCCTCCGAGGATCACAGTAAGGAAAAATTCTATGCACTGGTAGAGTTCCCCTATCCCTCCGGTGCAGGTATGCACGTTGGACATATCAAGGCATACAGCGGTCTTGAGGTAGTCAGCAGAAAGCGCAGACTGCAGGGCTATAATGTTCTGTTCCCTATCGGCTTTGACGCTTACGGTCTGCCTACAGAGAACACCGCTATCAAGACAGGTGTTCACCCCAGACAGGTTACCGATAATAATATCACAAAGTTTACAAGTCAGCTCAAGCGTGTAGGCTTCTCCTTCGACTGGGACAGAGTTGTTGATACCACAGAGGAGGACTATTACAAGTGGACTCAGTGGATATTCCTCAAGATGTTTGAGAACGGACTTGTTTTCCGTGATAAGACCCTTGTAAACTACTGCCCAAGCTGTAAGGTAGTTCTCTCAAATGAGGACTCTCAGGGCGGCAAGTGCGATATCTGCCACAGCGATATCATCCAGAAGGATAAGGAGGTTTGGTACCTCCGCATTACTGAGTATGCTGACAAGCTGCTGCAGGGTCTTGATGAGGTAGATTATCTCCCCAACATCCGCCTTCAGCAGGAGAACTGGATCGGCAAGTCTACAGGTGCATTCGTTAACTTCTCCATCAAGGAGCAGGACGAAAAGCTGCGCATCTACACCACCCGTCCCGATACTCTCTACGGTGTGACATTTATGGTTATCGCTCCTGAGCATCCCATTATCGAGAAGTACAGGGCTTCCATCGCTAACATCGACGCTCTTGATGCTTATAAGGCAGAGTGCGCTAAGAAAAGCGAGTTCGAGCGTACACAGCTCGTAAAGGACAAGACAGGCGTTAAGATCGAAGGTCTTACAGCTATCAATCCCATCACCGAGAAGGAGATCCCGATATACGTTGCGGATTATGTAATGATGGGCTATGGTACAGGCGCAATCATGGCGGTTCCTGCACATGATACCCGTGACTACGACTTTGCAAAGAAGTTCGGAATTGATATAATCGAGGTCATCAAGGGCGGCGATATCTCCGTTGAGGCTTACACCGGCGACGGTGAGATGGTCAACAGCGGAGTGCTGAACGGCATCACAAACAAGAAGGACGCTATCGAGAAGATGCTTGCATTCCTCGGCGAAAAGGGCATCGGCGAGAAGGGCGTACAGTTCAAGATGAAGGACTGGGCTTTCAACCGTCAGAGATACTGGGGCGAGCCTATCCCGATCGTACACTGCGTAGACTGCGGCATGGTAGCTGTTCCTTATGAGGAACTGCCCCTCAGACTGCCACCTGTTGACAACTTCCAGCCAGGCAGCGATGGTGAATCCCCCCTCGCTAAGATCGACAGCTTTGTAAACTGCAAGTGCCCTAAGTGCGGCAAGGATGCAAAGCGTGAGACTGATACGATGCCTCAGTGGGCAGGCTCCAGCTGGTACTTCCTGCGTTACTGCGACCCGAAGAATGACACAGCTCTCGCATCCAAGGAAGCTCTCGAATACTGGATGCCCGTAGACTGGTACAACGGCGGTATGGAGCACGTTACACGTCACCTTATCTACAGCCGTTTCTGGCACAAGTTCCTGTATGATATCGGTGCTGTTACCACTTCTGAGCCTTACGCTAAGCGTACAGCACAGGGCCTTATTCTCGGTCCTGACGGTCAGAAGATGAGTAAGAGCCGTGGTAACGTCGTTGACCCCAACGATGTAGTTGCTGAGTACGGTGCTGATACCCTCCGTCTGTATGTGCTGTTCATGGGCGACTATGAGCAGGCAGCTCCCTGGAGCGAGAGCAGCATGAAGGGCTGCAAGCGCTTCCTCGACAGAGTTTGGAAGCTTCAGGAGAAGGTAGTTGACGGTGACAGCTACAGTGATAAGCTCCGCTCCTCCATGCATAAGACCATCAAGAAGGTATCCGAGGATATCGAGAATCTTCGCTTCAATACTGCTATTGCGGCTATGATGGGTCTGCTCAATCAGATCGATGAGGCAGGCTCTATCACAAAGGCAGAGTATCGTGACCTGCTGATCATGCTCAATCCCTTTGCTCCCCATATCACCGAGGAGCTGTACGAGGTAATGGGCTTCGGCGGCGTGCTCAACGAGCAGAAGTGGGTAGAGTATGACGAGGCTCAGTGCATCGACAACACAGTTGAGATCGTTGTACAGATCAACGGTAAGGTAAAGGCTCACTTTGATGCTCCCGTTAACTCCGACAGAGATGCGTTGGAGAAGATGGCATTTGAGCTCCCCGAGGTCATCAAGCTCACCGAGGGCAAGACTATCGTTAAGAAGATAGCTGTTCCCAACAAGCTTGTTAACATCGTTGTAAAGTAATCAAAAAGCTAGAGGGCGGCCAATGGTCGCCCCTAAAGCTACGAAAGGATAAGCCATGACCGAATTCAGATATGATACGCAGCTGCTCATTGACGGACAGGATCTCGATGAGGATGCTATCTTTGACTATATCGTTGCCAATTTCAAGGGCGACAGCCTGCTTGCGGTAGGCGATGAGGACACTGTAAAGATACACTTCCATACCAACGAGCCCTGGAAGGTGCTTGAGTATTGCGCCACCCTCGGCGAGATATATGATATCGTTGTTGAGGACATGGACAGACAATCGAGAGGATTAAAGGGATAATGAAAAAGTCTACTACAATTATTGCGCTGCTGCTTTCAGCCGTAATGCTGACAGCCTGCGCATCCGATACAAATGCGGAGATACCGACAGAAAGCGTCGCAACGACAACTACCACTGCATCTGATGAGCAGACCACAACAACTG
Organism: Oscillospiraceae bacterium; assembly: GCA_045544715.1. Taxonomy (GTDB): domain Bacteria; phylum Bacillota; class Clostridia; order Oscillospirales; family Ruminococcaceae; genus CAG-115. The sequence continues at coordinate 13,848 of JAZPZN010000033.1, forward strand.
TTGCTACGACAGAGCCCATCGAGGATGAAGCAGAACAACCTGCTGACACCACCACCGTCACCGAAGCAACGGAGCCTGTAGAAACAACTACAACTGCACCGCCTGCTGATACCACTGAAGCTGAGACAACAACAGCCCCTGCAGAGACCACAACAACGGTTGCGACGACAGCTGCTACAACGACAGAAGCTACCACTACAGCAGCCACAACAGCAACAGAGCCTGAGGAGGAAGAGATCGTGGAAACAAAATACATCGCCCTCACATTTGATGACGGCCCTAACACTACCACTACAGCAGAAGTTCTTGACAAGCTTGAAAAGCATGATATTGTTGCATCGTTCTTCCTTATCGGCAACAACATCAACGATGACAGTGCAAAGGTCGTTAAGCGTGCTTACGACATGGGATGCGAGATAAACAATCACTCCAAATCCCACCCCTACATGAATGAGATGACTGTAGAGCAGATAATCGAGGAGTTCACCTATACAGATGATAAGATATTCGAGATTACAGGCGAGCGCAGCAAGTTTTTCCGTCCCCCTTACATTGCTGTGAATGAGGATATGCTGGTAAACATCGACGTTCCGTTTATTGCCGGTGTCGGCTGCAATGACTGGGATGACAAGATACCTGCCGACAGGCGTGCGATGTCTATCCTCCGTCAGGTCAAGGATGGTGATATCATCCTGCTGCACGATGCGCAGGGTAACAGTAAGACTGTTGAAGCGCTTGATACCATTATTCCCGAGCTTAAGGCTCAGGGGTATGAGTTTGTTACTGTTTCTCAGCTTTTTGAGATCAAGGGCATTGAGATAAGCGGTCTTGATACTAAGATATACACCAATGTGCTGCAGAAGTATATGTACAATTGATGTTTTGTAAATTATGTTGATACCAAAAACCTCCGAGATTGCTCTCGGAGGTTTTTTATTACATCAATTGTTTAGATCATTCCTCGTCCTTGCGCTTTTTCTTTGCCAGCGCTGCTGTTACGAAGGAAAGGCTTGCTGCTGTTGCAATACCTGCAACTGAAGCACCGCCCGTATAGGGGTTGTCGTTGTCCATTGAGCCATCAGCAGAGGTGATGTCGTTTCCGCTTTCGGGATCATCGGGAACGTCGGGTTCATCTGGCGTAACAGTAGGATCGCTGGGTTCGTCGGGTGTCACGGGAGGATCAACAGGATCATCGGGTGCTGCGGGAGGATCAACGGGATCATCGGGTGTCATGGGAGGATCAACAGGATCATCGGGTGTTGCGGGAGGATCGACAGGATCATCGGGTGTAACGGGAGGATCGACAGGATCATCGGGTGTCACGGGAGGATCAACAGGATCATTGGGTGTCACGGGAGGAATGTAGGGATCGTCTGGCTTCACTGGAGGAACATAAGGAGGCACATCGGGTTTTACCGGAGGCTCAATAACAGGTCCATCAGGTTTTGCCGGAGGATCATCGGGATCGTCGGGATCATCGGGATCAACAGGATCGTCGGGATCATCGGGATCGTCAGGATCGTCAGGATCGTCGGGATCAACAGGATCATCGGGATCGTCGGGATCTACAGGATCGTCGGTGGTAGATTTTGTATTTGTAACAGATATATCTGTAGAGGCACTCTCGTTGAGCGTGAACAGATCGCCTGTAAGGGAAGAGGTATAACCATCAATGGTGTTTTCGGTAAGCTTGTAGTTTCTCAGACGACGAGAAAGCGTGCCGTCATCCTCTCTTGAGTAAACATAGAGAGGCAGCTCCTCAAAGAGAACTGTGGTAGTAGCAGAGCTTACAGTCGCTGTCTTAGTGAACTTTCCTGTTTCATCAGTGATGGTGAAGGTGATATTTGCGGGTCTGTCGGTGGTGGTGTCGTTAGCCCATTTTTTGGTTATCTTGACACTGCCCACCTCTTCATCAGCTATTGTAAAGCTGTTGGTGATATTGATCTGCTTGCTGCCTTCGCCTGTCAGCTTTGTGGTATCGCCATCGTAAGCGATGGTATATCCATCAACAGCCACCTCGGTAACGTCATATTCGTATGTGTAACCGGAGGTGTCCTCGGTAGTGAGGTCGGTGATCTCATAAGACCAGTTTCCGTTAGCATCGACAGTCACGATAACAGGTGTGAGTTCCTCGGTAACGGTGGAAACAAGAACTTTTGAGGGATTATACTTTTTGCAGGTGAGCTTGATAGCGATCTCAGCAGGGCGTACTCCGGTGTGGAAATGATCCTTTTCCCAGATCTTTGTACCAGAAATGCTGATAGATCTTACCTGATCATCATGCTCGAACGAGCCGTCAGAGCGGAAGCTGTCTTCGTCAAGCGTCTTGGAGTATGTGAACTCATTTCCGCCGAGATACATGGTTACGGTATTTGCGAACTTCTGCTCCACCTCAGCATCGGTGATAGTGTCATATTTGCCTATCTGAGTTACCTTGACGGTATAGTGTATCTCATAATGCTTGCAATCATCAAGGGTGAAGGTGATGGTGTTGTTGGTGGTGTCGTAAACATAATCGTCAGTTGCGGCATAGTTGATGGTAACGCTGCCGTCTACAAGCTCAAGATTTGTGCCGAGCTTGTCAACGATAGTATAAGGCGAGCCATCATTGAGCGGAGCACTTCTGTCGTTTACACTGATGTTGTAGTAGGCGAATGTGCCCTCAGAGGTAGTTAACGCATCCTTATATGTATCCTTTTCAAGGATCTCCTTTTCGTTGGGAGCGTAAACGGTCTGCGTTGCGGATACTGTACGTGTAGTGCCGCAGGTAACTGTTGCGGAGTTTGTGTAATCTCGTGATGTGCCTGCGGTGACTATATCAAGATACTCATCGTCAGTCATAAGGGTCATATATACAACACGTATTGCATTGGTGGACTTGCTGGAAAACAGATTAAGCATGTCCTGATTTACGGTGATTGTCATTTTCAGCTTACCTTCGGTGCTGCTGTCAACAGAAAGCTGGCTTGCAATACCGCACGTGTTGAAACTATACTCACCCTCTTCGATATCGAGCATTGCACTGTTTTCAGCGTAGGTGTAGCCCGAGGGGAGAGTATCCTCAATCGTGATCACATCGCCGACCTGAGCGTTGTCAAAATAGATCCAGATGCCCCATGCAAGCTGCATTCCGTCGATGCGGTCGCAGTAATAATAAGCATTGTTGATAGGGCCTTTTTTGACTGCAAAGTCGTTCACATACTCTGCCATGTCGGAATCTGTAACCGTACCGTCGTCAGACTCTAAGGTAACTGTTGCGGTGTTGTTGCACTTGGTGACAGAATCTTCTACCCTGGTATCATAGGTGATGGTCAGAGTCTTGTTTTTGAGAGAATCGAGATAATCGGTGTCAACAAGGAAAACTCTAAGACCGTTGTACCACTTATCCCAGCTGTTACATTCGCCGTAGCCGTTTGCAATAAGCTGATCGATAGTATATGTGTTGGTGCCATCGTTCAGTCTGAAGGAGTCATATGTGAAAGCACTGTCCATAGCAGATACAGTCTGATTGGTGACGATATATGCCTGTGCAATGTGGTAATCGGTGATGTTTGCGTAAAGTGTGTCAAGGAGGGTGATCTTCTTGAGATCAGCATCGGGCACCTGTACAGTGACAGTCCATGTGATCACATCACCGTTTTTGACAAAGCTTTTCTCGGTGAAATCAGAGATAGTACCAGGGATGGTAACTGTAGAATCTGCGGTGTAGTCGGTAGTAACATCGTCAAAATCAACTGTTACCTTATTATTAACATCGACAGGGAAAGGTGAGTCGGTCAGCGAGGAAACATCCGTGTAATATGTAAGGGTGTAAGAGCCGTCTGCATTTTCCTGCATTTCGTCGTATGTAAAGCTGTCGTAGCCGTTAAGCTCAAGGCTGTGGCTTATTGCATCGGTAACGGAGAAGGTATCGCCTGCGAGAATGTTGGGCCATACGGTCACAGTCCATTTTATCTTCTCGGTGGCTTCATCATAGTTGCCTATCTTCTGTACAGATGGCATCGTGATGACATATCTCGCATCATCGGTGGCAGAATCATTGGTAGACTCAACAAGTGCGGTATTTGTGATCTCCGCAGTGTGGCTGTCCATTTGAGAGGCATATTCGAGTGCCTTTGTCTTATCAAGCTTTGCGGTGTATTTTACTACAGTCTGCTGATTCCAGTCGTTGGAAACAGTGCCGATATCAACAGTGAATGTATCGCCGCTTACAGTAAAGCTTGCAGGAACATCGTTTATCGTAAGACTTCCGGGGACGATATCGGTGTAAAGGCTGCCGAAGGTATCGGTAAGCACAACACCTGTAGACTCAACATTGTTACTGCCGATGTAGATTATAAAATCCTGATACAGCTCGCCATCATTGCCGTAGTAGGCGGTGCCGCTGGCATCCTTTGAAGTCCATAGGCCAGGAACTTTTGAGGGTGCTACTACAGGGATAGTCTTGTCGATATATTTCAGCTCGAACTCGCCGTCGTCATCGACTATTACCTCGGAAAGGTTGATGGTGCCCTCAAGCTCACAGGTACCACGGCGGTTGCTGGTGCCCTCGAAAAGCTCGATGTACAGCTTGCCATCCAGAATAGTATAGGTTGCGGTGATGACACCATTATTAAACACGTTGATCACCTGATTGCCTATATCTATGCCGTACAGCTTGCTGCTGAGGTCATAAACAAAGGTGCCGTTTACGTGCTCAAAGTTGGTGGGCATATTCCACTCAAAGTTGAGGGAGAGGATATCGCCATCCTTTACGTTAGTGCCCGCAGTCAGCGGTTCACCGTTGATGAGAATATCGGAAGCAGTGATAACAAGACCTGCTGCCTCTGCCGGTATGGCATCATCAAATGCTGCACTTGCTGTGGTGCTGACAAAGTTTGTCACATTCACAGGAGTGGTTATTGCGCACTGCAGCGCAAGGGCGGCGGCAGTGAACAGCGATAAGGCTTTTTTCTTCATATATTCATTTCCTCCTGAATTGCTGCTCCTCTGAAACACAGAGGGTTACGGAATATAATTATTCATACCTTAAATATAACATATTTTTAACAATTTTGCAACGGTTTTCGATTAAATAATCGACTATTTTCGCAAAAATAACTAAAATCGTATATTTCACCTAATAACCCCCGATTTGTTTGTGAAAATTGTAGATTTTTGATATTCAATTTGTGACATTTGCACATGTTGGCAGCAAAATACCCATTTATTACCTAAAAAGCCAAACAATTGATATTATAAAATATCGTTCAGCTGTTTGGTAAAAATGCGCAAAAATGTATTGACAAGGTTGAAATAATAGTATATAATTAATAATAACATCAGAGGCTCTTTTTGCCTTTGATGGGTCATAAATGAATAAAGGAAGTGCTTGTATTATGAAAAATATGAAGCTGTCGAAAAAGCTGCTGACATCATTCGGTATCATTACAGGGCTGATGATCATACTGGCTGCATTTTCCACTCTTGCTATGGTATCACTGAGAGGCATGGTGAACAGCTTTTATGAGGAATCATATCTCTCGATACAGTATGCCGATCAAATCGACATTTATATGAATGAGGCATCCAAAAATATGCTGCATGCCTCCATCACCATGGAAAAGGATGAGATGGATGAAAAGATCGCCGCAGCTGAAGCTTGCTTCGTAAAGATAGAGGAGAACCTTACCGCTATCGAGGCAGTTTATACAGGCGACCCCAATGATCTTCTGAGTGCAAAGGCATATTTTACTGATGCTAAGGCAGCGTTTGAGACCTATAAGACATCGGGTCTTGCAGATGCTTTTGAGCTTTACAAATCCACTATCATGCCGCTCATGGATGCGATGAATGTTCATCTGGAAAACATACAGGCTTATGAGGAGCAGAATGCAAACAGCATGATAAATAGCAGCACCACAAGCACTGCTATGACGATGGTGGTAATAATCGTTATCGGTGTTGTATCGGTGCTTGTCGGCATCGGCTTTGCTACAGGCATCAGCCGTATGATCGTGAAAGCAGTCAATGAGGTAGAGGGCGCAGCACAAAAAATGGCTGACGGCGACTTTGACGTTACTATCAACTACACCTCAAAGGATGAGATAGGCAACCTTGCAGACAGCATGAGAAAGCTTTCGGGTCGCACCAACGCAGTGGTCGATGACCTTGACAAGGCTCTCGGAGCTTATGCGGACGGCAGCATCTACGCTGATGTTTCTGAAGAGCTTTACATAGGCAAGTTCAGCAATATCAAGGAGTCGATGCAGACCTTAAAAGAGAAGCTTGGCGACACCATCACACAGATCAACACTGCGGCAGATCAGGTAACGAGCGGAGCGGATCAGGTGGCGTGCGGTGCGCAGGCACTTTCACAGGGTGCTACTGAGCAGGCATCCTCCATACAGGAGCTCTCTGCAACTATCAATGTTATTGCTGAGATGATACAGTCTAACGCTTCCGACGCTGTCGATGCAAGCGACAAGACTAACACTGCAGGCGGCGAGATGGCACAGGCAAACGCAATGATGGAGCAGCTTGTCACAGCTATGACTGAGATAAGCAACTTCTCGGATGAAACGAAGAAGATCATAAAGACTATTGAGGATATCGCATTCCAGACCAATATACTTGCCCTCAACGCAGCTATCGAGGCGGCAAGGGCAGGCGACGCAGGCAAGGGCTTTGCGGTTGTAGCCGACGAGGTAAGAAACCTTGCAGGCAAGAGTGCCGAGGCTGCACAGAACACCACCGTGCTCATTGAGGGTACTGTTGAGGCTATCGCAAAGGGCAGCGACCTTGTTAACGATGTTGCAAACAAGATGAGCAATGTTGCAGACGCTGCAGGAGCCGTTGCAGTGCTCAACAGCAAGATATCCGATTCCAGCAGAGAGGCTGCTGACGCTATCGGTCAGGTGACAACAGGCGTAGACCAGATTTCCGCAGTAGTACAGACGAACTCTGCGACCTCCGAGCAGTCGGCGGCTGCTTCTGAGGAGCTGTCGGGTCAGGCAGAAATGCTGAAGGAGCTTATCGGCTACTTCAAGCTGGAGCCCGTTGCCGAAGAGGAGTATGCCGAAGCATAACCGATTATAGTTAAGACAGTTAAGGGGCAGATGCTATCTGCCCCTTTTGTTATTTTGTTGGCTCAAAGCGGTATTGCTGCTTGATGTGCGGATACTTTTCCCTGTCTACCTCTGACAAGAACATCGGCAGGGGTCTTGCGTATATCCTCATATCTCCGTAAAGGGCTTTGTATATAACAAGCTTCTCCTCGCTTTCGGTATGGATGGCAACTGCCAATATCTCGTACAGATACATGGAGGTGCTGCGCTCCTCTTCACTCAGCAACTCACGCTTAAAGTGCTGCACGATAGTGCCTTGTTTAAGATCAGTGATCGTCATTTCAGTCACCCTCAAACAATGGGGTTGAGAAATATCTCTCTGCCGTGTCGGGGAGAACTGTCACCACAGTTTTGCCCTTGCCCAGCTTTTTGGCGAGCTTTTTCGCTGCCGCAACATTTGTACCTGCCGATATGCCGCACATGATGCCCTCAAGCCTTGCGAGGTCTTTTGCGGTCTCGATAGCCTCCTCATCGGTCACGATGTACACGTGGCTGTAGATGTTGAGGTTGAGGTTTTTGGGGATGATTCCGTCGCCGATGCCCATCTGCAGGTGTGTGCCAATGGTGCCTCCTGCGAGGATGGCTGCATTTTCTGGCTCTACTGCCCATATCTCGATATCGGGATTCTGCGCCTTGAGCACCTCGCCTATGCCGCTGATAGTGCCTCCCGTGCCAAAGCCTGAGCAGAAGCCGTGTATCTCCTTGCCTGCTTGCTCCAGTATCTCAAGACCAGTGTGATGGCGGTGAACTCTGGGGTTTGCAGGGTTTTCAAACTGCTGGGGAATGTATACATTGGGATCCTCGTCCCTCATACGCTCTGCGGTGCGCAGGCATTCATCGATGCACTCACCGATGTTTCCGTCGTCGTGTATGAGTATGACCTCTGCGCCGTAGTGCTGCACCAGCATCCTGCGCTCCTGACTTACGGAGTCGGGCATGATTATCTTGGTCTTGTAGCCTCTCACTGCGCCTACCAGTGCAAGCCCGATGCCCTGATTGCCGCTGGTGGGCTCAACGATGATGGTGTCCTTATTGATGATGCCCTGCTCTTCGGCGGCGAGTATCATGTTGTATGCGGTGCGTGTCTTGATAGAGCCGCCCACATTAAGTCCCTCAAATTTTACGAGTATCTCTGCACTGTCCTCATCTACCATGCGGTTGAGGCGGATAAGCGGAGTGTGTCCGATAACATCGAGTATGCTGTTGCTTATCATAATAAAATGTCCTTTCAGATGTTCGCTTGAAATAGCCGTCTATAATTATATCACTATTCGGGTCGTCCGTCAACTGTTATTTGATAACAATTGGTATAATTTGATATTTATATTACGAATTCGCCTTTAGTCTGCGGTGCTTTCCAAGGGAGGCGGATTTTCGACGGGTATCTCGGAATGTCGTTCATTTTGGTCATTATATGCCCAACGTACCGCATTTATGATAACTCTCTGTATATTTGTGTTGAAATATATCGGATATTGCTCGTGGCCCGGCTGAAAATAGAATATCCTGCCCCTGCCTCTTGTAAAGGTAACTCCGCTGCGGAACACCTCGCCCCCTGCGAACCATCCGAGGAACACCACCTCATCAGGGTCGGGGATGTCGAAGGGCTCACCGTACATCTCCTCAATAGGCAGCTCAAACTGCTGCGGTACTCCCTTGGCTATCGGGTGTGAGGGCTTGCAGCACCATACTCGCTCCCTGTCATCGTGCCGCCATTTGAGGTTGAGGGTAGTGCCCATGAGGGCTTTCATCACCTTGCTGTGATGGGCAGCATGAAGCGGAATAAAGCCCATTCCGCCGAGAATGTGGCGCTGAACTCTCTGCACCGTTTCATCAGCGACGCTCTCGTGCTCCCAGTGTCCCCACCATATCAGCACATCTGTATCGGCGAGCAGCTCCTCGGGCAGCCCGTTATCAGGCTGTGACAGGGTGGCAGTGCGCACTGTGATATCTTCCTCAGCTGAGAGAAAGCCTGCTATGCAGCCATGTATTCCATCGGGGTAAATAGCTGCTATCTCCGGCTGCCTTGTTTCGTGGAGATTTTCGTTCCAGACGGTCACTCGTATCATAAATTATCCTTTCATCGCAAGGCGGAGGTTATCCGCTGATCTTTTCATGTAGTTTAGCTGGTCAGCTGCGCCGAAATGCTCGATAGCGAGCGTTCCGCTGTAGCCGTCGGATATCAGTCGCTTGACTAGTCCGCCGATGCCGATGATGCCTTCGCAGACGGGAGCGGGATACATCAGTGCACCCGAGAGGTCGGGTTTGCTTTCGCCGTTGTTGGCAGTATAGCTTCTGTCCTTGCAGTGGACATGAACGATGTAGTCTTTTAGCTTTTCGTAGCACTCGGATGCGTCCTCGAGGCAATAGCGGAAGTTGCCCATATCGAAGGTATAGCGCAGCCCCTCAACGTTGTGCATGAGGTGCAGCAGATCGTCGCATCTGCAGCAGGGGGAGGTGATATCATCGAAATCCTCCAGCGTGACAGTGATGTTGTATTCCTCGGCGGCTGTGCACATCTGCTGAAGCTGCTCGGTAATTTTTGCAAGCTGAGCTTCTTTGTCGCCGTCGATAAAGCCGGGAATGCAAAGCACCTTATCTGCCCCGAAATACTTTGCTGTTTCAAACAGGTGGCGGTATTTTTCGGCGGTGACGGCAGCAGAGTCGTTCACCATGTCGAAAAAGTGGTATATGCAGCTGACTTTGATACCGCAGCTGTCAAAGAGGGCTTTGGTCTCAGCCATCGCAGACAGGCGGCTGAGGTCGCACTCCAGCGCATCGATGCCGCAGTGCTTGGCGTGCTGCAGTGCCTCCACGATGGTGCAGCCGCTTTGAGAGGCTGCTTCAAATATATGCTCATAAAAAACAGAGATACGGTTCATGATCCACCTCCGATATTGTTATATGTAGATTATAGCAATTTTTTTCGGCAGTGTCAATGGTGCAAAATAATAATGAGGGATCGTGGCGGCATGGAGTGCGCCCACGATCCCTCGTTGTGGTATCAATATATCAGCACGTTTGCTTTTTTGGCAGCTGCCTCGCCGAGAACACGGTTGATATTGAAATATGGCAGGTCGCTAGCTACGCTGATGTCGCTGTAGTTTATAAGCTTCCTTGCCTCAGAGGCGATATACTTGTTATCGTCCTCTACCAGCCTTGCTGCGTGAACTATGGCTGCATCGCCGCATTCCTCCAGCACGCCGAAGTCCACATCCTCAAGCCTGCCGTCAATGTATGCGGTGACGTTGTAATCAGCAATGATGCCGTCAACATTTGAGAAGCACAGCAGCCCCATCATGACTGAAAACGCAGCAAACATCGCTTTCCAGAACGGAAGATTTGCAAATTGCAGCACGACGATAAGCACAAAGATGATAGCCAGCAGTATCATGAACCACGAGGTATATATGCGCAGCGGTGTCATGCCCATCTCGTTGATGTAAAGCACCATTTTGCTTATGGCAGAGGTTATCAGCAGCATTGTGAATATGGAGATGACAGTAGTGTATATCTTCAGTGCGGCAGGGCGGCTGTCGTCGGCATTGCGCTTCATGAACAGCTGCATGGCGGCGATGATGCATAGATTTATCACTGCTATCACGCAGAGCTCGAAAAATCCCCGTCTTGCATAGGAGGAGTAGCTGTACTCCGCAGGCAGCGAGCCACCGAATGCGGCTGTAAAGTAGTTGAACTGCGTTACTATGTACAGCAGGTAGATGATGCACACAGGGGTCACCATCGTATAGCCCAGTGCAGGTGCTATCACACGCATCGCAGGGGCGATGCTGTCATCATAGCTAGGTGTGTGTGTTTTAGAAGCAGAGGACATCATGCCAAACAGGTACATTCCGATAGGTACTGCCATCAGCAGCTGGAATATCGTCAGAAATTCAAAATCGGGCAGCCAGCTCCACAGCTTATCCATGTTATCCTCGAACATCTGGTCGCTGCTCATCAGCAGGAATACCACCACGATCGTCAGTGGCACTGCGAGAATAAGACCAACGATGGCAAGCCCGATGTTTTTTCCGAGGTTCGGCTGTCTGAATATCCTGCATACAGCCCTCGGCGAATCACCGAAGCTTGCAAATGGTCTTGCAAATGTTGAGCTGAACAGATCCACGATAAAGTGCTTTCCGAACAGCTCTGCACCGCTGAGGGATATCGCAATGTAAAACAGCAGTATAAAGCTGAACATCGCTGCCAGTGTGTTGATAAATCCGTTTGAGCACACCAGCGGAACAAAGCAGAATACCTCTGCCACTGCGAATGTAATTCCCTGCAGCGGCGATATCCTTACTTTTTTAAGGGTGACATATATTGCGCCTACGATACCTACCAGCAGCCACAATATACCACCCCATATACCGCCTGCGTATTCGCACACATAATGTGTGAATATAAAGCCCAGCGCAAAGCATATGATGCTTACAACAGTGTCGGTGGCGGTGAGAGTGCTGTGCTGCGGTTCGTTTGCCGAGGAGGTGGCACTAGTGTTAGATGCTGTTACGTTATCGGGGCAGGGGGTGGAGTTGGGTGGTGAGTTTACATCAGCTGGCAGAGTTTTTGATATAGGAGGGGGTGGCACAGCCTGTGCTGAGATGTTTTCAGCATTGTCAGGCTGCGCCTGTGTATTGGAGAATGAGTTGATGTCGTTGTTCATTGCAGTGTATCCTTTCATGGCGTGATGATACCTATTGCGGCAGAGCCGATGGAGCTGAGCAGTATCGCTGTAACGACAGCAATCGGGATAGTGATAAGGTATATTGCGGGCTTTCTGCCTTTTACTACATTCCTTACTGCATCTATGATATTTGCGATTACCACTACAGGCGCTGAGATAATACTCAGTGAAAAGATGATCTCGCAGACATCCGCCAGTGCTCCGTACTGGTGCTGCAGTACCAGCTCACCAGTGATCGGGTCGTTATATTCCGATATGATGAAATACAGTAGGAAGCTGCACCATCCGAGGCTAAAAAGTATTCCGTGGACAAGTCCCCATACGATGGGAGCTTTCAAAGCGGTCTTAAGCTCTTCTTTATTCATGTGTATCACTTTTTTCGTATGCGAGGATATCGCCTGGCTGACAATCCAACACCTCGCAGAGCTTTTCAAGGGTTGAGAAGCGAACTGCCTTTGCCTTTCCCGTTTTCAGCACCGAGAGGTTTGCAGGTGTGATATCGATGCGCTCAGCAAGCTCGTTTGAGGATATCTTTCTTTTTGCCATCATTACATCGAGGTTGATTATTATTCCCATTGCGTTACCTCCCTTAGATAGTAAAGTCGTTCTCTTCACGCATTGATACTGCCTGCTCAAATACGTTCTTCACAACTCTTAGGATAAGCCCCATGAATGCGCTGGCGATCATCACTACAAGCACGAATACCTTGAGGGTGGCAAAGTATGCGAACACCAGTGCCTCAGCAAAGCAGCAGTAAGAGATGATGCGCAGCATAGTAACGTTTTGCTGGATGAAGGGCTGGTTATTTCTGATATTTTTCAGCAGGATATCGAGGCATATCAGCGCAATTATCGCAGCAGGAACAGCTGCATATAGTGTTATCATCAGAGGAAGGTAAACTGACGGCTCTCCGCTGGCTACGACCATGCGGTCGTAATATTCCACCATATAGGGGCACATGATGCAGCATACCGCTGCCATTACATATACCACCTTGATGATAGCTGATGATAAGATTACAGATTTGTTCTTGTTCCACATAAGATTACCTCCTGTGTTGTTTTTGTTGTAGCCTTATATTATCACAAGAATTCTCATTTGTCAATAGATTTTTATCGAAAAACAATAAATTTATATTGATTTTCAGTTTTTGCACTATATTCGTGATATAATTTTGGTAACTATGTATAACTGATGATAAGCTTAAAGACAAAAGCCCCGCCGTAATGCTGCAAGCTTTCGCTTGGTTTAGCGTTACGGCGGAGCCGATGTTGATATATCCATTCATTGCAAGGCAGGGGCAGGTCACAGGATCTTCCATAAAGTTGGTATCTGGGTGTCTTTAAGCAGCTCTATCTGCGCCTGTGTTCGGTCGCATACCGCATATAGCTCCTCGTTGCCCTCTTCGGCGAAGGAGCATAGCTCTGCCACACATGAGGTTATCTCCACTGCCTGTCCCATGTCGTTGAGCAGCAGACTGAAATCCATAAAATCCTGCCAAAGTTCTTCAAGCTCCTCGGCGCTTTCAGTGCATTGTTCTCTGTCTCCGCTCTCAAAGGCATCCTCCACCTCATCCACCAGCTGCGACATACGGTCTGCGAACATATCAGTCACTGCGATGGAACCAAAGCTTACTGCTGTAAGCCCAGAGAGGATGCAAACACTTACTATTAGCCTGTTCATCACATTCCCCTTTGCCGCTTGATAATAGTATGTTTGCCGTTTTTGTCGGCAGTCATGAGAAACACCTCGCTGATCCTTAGATCGTTTTGCCGCAGCTGCGCTTTGAGCCAGTCGGTGCCAAGCCCCAGCAGGTCAAGCTGCTGCTTATCCTCTACTCCGTCACGCACGACGACGCTTTGCGCCTCCTCGGGTGTGAGCGGCACTGAAACATCTGCTTTGGTGGCGGTGAGATACTGCGGTTTCTGCAAAAAGTGTATCTTGCCGTTTGTTTCAACGATAGCGTAATACACCTCTGCCAGATCGAATATCTGCTGCTCGTGCATTGCTTCAAACAGGTCGTCAACGGTGTAGCGCAGACGCTTCATTTCCTGTTGGAGTATCTTTCCGTCAGCAATGATTACACGAGGGCTGCCGATTATCAGCTTGCGGAAGCGTGGAGACCTCAGCATTATTGCAGATACTATAACATCAAGGGCAACAAGGGTGAATATCGGCACGATACCCATTATCATCGGCATCGTGCTATCCTCGACGGGAATGGCTGCAATGTTGGATATCAGTATAGTGACCACAAGCTCGCTAGGCTGCAGCTCGCCCAGCTGACGCTTTCCCATTAGCCTCAGTGAAAAGGTGATCACAATGTACAAAATACACGCTCGTATCAAAACAACTGCCATAACTATACCTCACTTTTTGTGAGTATAGTATTACACAAAAATACCATGATATACAAAACCGCCCCGATATTTGCATCGGGGCGGTTGATTAGTGTTTTACTATCGATCCCTTAACGTATAGCCGAATTACTTTCTCTTGCGAGAAACAACTACAGCAGCGCCAGCAAGTGCAGCAACACCAGCAACAGCAGCTACGCCAGCAACGCCTGTGTCAGGGGAAGTCTTATCGCCAGCAGGCTCCTCTGTGGGCTCCTCAGCAGGCTCCTCGGGCTCCTCAGCGGGCTCCTCGGGCTCCTCTACGGGCTCCTCAGGCTCCTCTACGGGTGCCTCGGGCTCCTCAGCGGGTGCCTCGGGCTCCTCAACAGCGCCATCGAGAGTTCTTACGTCAACGCCGTCAGCATTGAGCAGCTGGTAATCAGTGATAGTGAAAGAATATGTGCCTGTCCAGTCCTGGATCCAGAAGAATGCATACTCCTCGCTGTCGGTGAAGAAGCCATCAGCATCTTCCCATGTTACTACGTACTCTTTTCTGCTGTCGCCGGGTACGAATGTCAGGGGCTTAACGCCTTCCTGGAAAGACCACTCTGTCTGTGCCCAACCAGTAGATGTAGAGTTTGTACCCATACCGCCGCCGTACCAGCCAGCTGCAGCAATTGTGTCCTCGAGATCTCTGTAATCAGCGCACTCAACAGTAACAACTACCTTAGTGATGTCACCTGCGAGAGCGGGGTTCTTAAGAACGGGTGTGTTGGAATCGTTGGAAACGAGGCAAACGAACTGACCAGCCTCATCGCTGCCGCCGAATACAGCAGCAGAAGCAGAGATTGCAGTTACAGCTACCATAGAAACTGCAGTAGCAGCTGCAAAAATGTTTCTTAATTTCATTTGAAATAATCCTCCTAAAAAAATGTTGTGGGATAGAAAACACTAAATCCTCACTATTTATTTTACTCGATTATTCATAAAATTTCAACTAGTATTCCATAGTCTGTGCAACGAAAATTTGCTATTCTTTTTGTTTATGTTGCACAAAATGCCCCCGTTTTGAGGCGGAGGCATCTGGTGTTTAGCTAATTAAGCTTTTTTACTTAACTGCGACGCTTGGATACAGCCACTGCAGCCATACCTACGATAGCAGATGCAGCTGTTGCAAAGGCATAGCTCATGCCAACGCCTGTAGAGGGGTTGGTCGCAACGCCGTCATCCACAAGACCGCTGTCGGGGGGAGTGGTGGCATCGTCATCTGTCACTGTGCCGTCTTCGGGTGTGGTAGTGCCATTGATAGTGCCGCCTGTTGTATTACCATTGCCTGTAGTGCCTGTTGTGTTGCCGGGGCCTGTTGTGTTGGTGTCGCCTGCGTTGTCGGTCGTGGTGTCGTTGTCGCCTGTCACTGCATCGGTAACGTTGTCAACGATATTTTGACCTGCATCTACAACGTCATTGACTACATTTTCGCCTGCGTTTACAACGTTGCCGATAACTCCGCCGTTTCGTGATGCCGCAAAGCCGCTGATGCTAATAACAGATGCAACCGCAGCAGCTGCAGCCACTGAAATCAATCTTTTCAACATATTAATTCTCCTGTTGTTTTAATGCAAAGCATTATATTTGCGCAATGTCTGCGCATGCTTATTATTGACGCAGGTGAATGTTTTATTATTGGATATTTGAGGCGGAAATCGTTGCTTGACAACGCTACTAAAAATTGTAACAAAATGACCTGAGAAAGCTCTCAGGTCATTTGTATCACTTGATGTCGCCCTGCGTGGTCTGGTTGCGCTTGATCTTTTTGGATGTGGTCTTGTCGAACTCAACATCACGCACACGCAGTTTGTGTATGGTCTTGGCGGAGGGCAGGTCACGGTTCACGTTGTCGATGATAGTGTGGAGCTGTGCTGCTGCCTCGTCAAGATCGGGGCAGATATCGAGGTTGGGGAACACCTCAGCGGTGATGACACCATCCTCGGCATAGATAAGCAGCTCCTTGATGATATCAATCATTGCAAACTTGTTTTCAAGCTCCTCGGGAGATACGTTCTCTCCGTTGCTGAGGATAATGAGATTCTTCTTTCTGCCGGTGATGAACAGGCGGTTTGTTGTTTCATCAACATAGCCGAGATCTCCTGTGTGCAGCCATCCGTCAGCGTCGAGGGCTTCAGCGGTAGCCTCGGGGAACTTGTAATATCCCTGCATTACAGAGCCGCTCTTTACAACGATCTCGCCATCCATTATCTTAATGGTGCAGCCGTTCACGATCTTGCCTACATCGCCTGCGGTGCTGATATCGTTGAACATCGCAGTGGAGATACGGGGAGCACATTCTGTCATACCATATCCCTGCGCTATCGGGATGCCCATTTCAAGGTAGCCGTTAACAAGCTCGGGTGCGAGGTATGCTCCGCCGCTGTAGATGCCCTTGAGGTTTCCGCCGAAGAATACTTTGGCGATAGCCGCAGGGGGGAGCTGCTTAGCCTTGGATGCAGCCATTATTTGCTTGTAGATGGTCTCTGCGATCATGGGAACAAGCAGGATGAATGTGGGCTGGAACAGCTTTAAGTTCTGCGCAATACGCATCATGGAGTCGTTTACGCACACTGTTGTGCCATATCTGAGCGACAGCAGTATATCGCAGGAGAAGCAATAGCAGTGGTGGATAGGCAGCACGCTCAGCAGCGACTCGCCTACGGAGCTTTCGTTATCCTGGCACATGGTGTTGTCGATAAAGTTGCCGTGGGTGAGCATTACTCCCTTTGCCTTGCCTGTGGTGCCCGATGTATATACGATGGACGCAAGCTCGCTGTCAGCGTAGGTGACGAGCTCTGCGGGCTCATATTTACCGATGATATCAGCTATACAGGTATCTGCGCAATCAGCGTTCTGCAGGCAGATGTAAGCCTTGATGGTGGGGCAGTTAGCCTTGATAGCCTCCAGCATAGGCTCGTAACGCTTGTCGAAGAAAAATGCGTTTACATCCGCTCTGTTCATCAGGTCGATGAGGTCTGCGGCGGCAAGCTGTGCATCAAGGGGAACGGTCACGTTGCCGTTGATAACAGTGCCGAAATATGCCGTGAGATACTGTGAGCAGGTAACGCCGATGATAGCAGCGTGAACCTTCTCGCCGTTAAGTGCATCAGCAAGGTAAGAGGATACCCTGCGGCAGTTATCGAAGAACTGTGCGAAGGTGGTCTCAGCTATCTCTTTGCCGTCCTTTTCCTTGACGAATATAGCATCTCCGTGGCTTTCAGCGGCATTTTTTACAAGATCCTGCAGGGTCTTGATCGATGTTTTGTACATTCGTTTTCTCCTTATTACTTCAGGCTCTCAAGGTACTTTACAGCCTCGCCCACTGTGCGCAGCTCAACAACATCCTCCTCGGACACCTGTACTTCAAGAGTTTCCTCCAGCTCGCCCAGCATGCTCATAAAATCGTAGGAATTGAAGCCGAGATCCTCGATGAAGCGTGCATCCTCGGTCACTGCTGCGGGGTCAACGTCTACATAGTTGCAGATGAGTTCTTTTACCTGTTCAAACATATTTATATCCTCCTATAAAATCAGATCATATCCAGTATCTCGCCTACAGTCCTGTTCTTATCCTCGATGCCTCTGAAAAGTACACGGCAGAGGTAGTAGTAGAGATATTCCATTTCGCTTTCGGTAACTACGTCGTAGCGGTACTCAAAGTTGAAGTTAAGACCGCCATCCTCCATGCGGTGCATTACCGTGAGGTAGAGAGGCTGACCTGCTACACCGTTTGTGTACCAGAAGCTCTTGTAGTTGATGTCGGGCAGGTCGCTGCTTGCGTTCTGCGCCTTTAGGGTGAGGGGCTGGTATGTAAGGCTCATGCTCTCATAGCTTGCACCTGGCTGCAGCTTCCAGTATCTGCCACGCTGCATCGTGAGGGCAATGGGATCGTAGTTGGCATGGCGGAACAGCCTGTTCTGCTCTGCCTGAATATGTTTCAGAGCGTCTAAGAATGTAGTCTCGGGCTCGATGATAGTACGCAGGGGGAAGAAGTGGATACGGGTTCCGCCCGAGTTCTTTTCAAGCAGGGTGCCTCGTCTTGCGATACAGCTCTTTACCGAGATATCCTTCTCATTGTCGTTGAACTTGGAGAGCACCGTTCTCAGTCCCATCAGCAGCAGGCATACCATAGGTATCTGATTGTCTGCGCAGAACTGCATCAGACGGTTGGAGGGCTCCTCCTCCAGCTGGAATACAGATATGCCTGCTTCCACCGACTTTGAAACTACCATTGCGCTGCGCTGATTGGGATTGTTGTTTTCCCTGCGCTGGGTCAGCAGTCTGCCCATGCCGGTGAAATCAGCGTACATAGGCTCGTCACGCTGTATCTCGTTCATCCAGAACTCCTCGTCCTTTTTCTGCGCAGCAGAGCCTGCCTCGTAAGCAAGGTCTTTTTCAAGCTGCTTGATGTAGCTCATCAAGGGCTTGGGCATCTCAGTGCCGAACATCTTTGAGCAGTATATCTGCAGCACATCACGGTCGAATGCGATGAGCGAGCTGGAATCCATGGTCATGTGGTCTACCTTGAGGTATACACCGTTGTAGCCATTGGGCAGCTGTATCATCACTATCTTGTTCATGGGAGAGTTGTAACGCTCAAAGGGCTCTGCTGTCCACTTTTCCATTTCTTTGTGGGCATCCTCTTCTCTCCAGTAGGAGAAGTCTACGAGGGGTATCTCCCTGTCGTCAAAGGGTGCGATGTACTGATATACAGTGCCATCCTCATCCTGCACGAAGCGCAGGCGCAGGCACTCATATCGTATGATAGCCTCATGGATAGCCTCTCTCAGCACGTTGAAGTCAACTCCTGCCTGGAAATACAGACCCGTGCCGATGCAAAGCACCTGCGGAGGGCAGTATCTGATGGTGTAGTTGTGGATGCGCTGAGCTGCAGTGAGCGGATAGCACTGCATTACCGCTCCGTTGATGTTGAACTCTTTCATATAAACTACCTCACATTTTTATAGATCCTGAACGTTCTTTTTCAGGAATTCTTCAATTGTTTTTTCGTAAAGCTCGGTGTTCTCGTAATAGCTTGCCGCATGACCTGCATTTTTTACGATAAGCAATTCCTTAGGCGAGTTGCACGCCTCATAATTTTCGTGGCTCATGCGGGTGGGAACGAAATCATCAAGCTCGCCGTGGATAAACAGGATAGGGGTCTTTGTTGCCTTGACAGCGTCGAGGGTGGAGTATTCCTTAAAGCCGTAGCCTGCACTTTTTTTGCACATCATGTCGTTGATGTTCATTACGGGGAAAGATCCCATGTGATAATCCCTCTTCATGATATGGGAGAACACATCAAAGGGAGAGGTGAATGCACAGTCGGAGATGATAGCCTTTACATTTTTGGGAAGCTCCTCAAAGCCTGCTGTCATCACTACAGTGGCTGCGCCCATCGATACGCCGTACAGCAGGAGGTTTTTCTTGCTGTCGAAGCGTTCGTTGATATACTCTATCCATTTAAGGATATCAAATCTGTCGAGGATGCCAAAGCCGACATAATCGCCCTCGCTTTGACCGTGGGCACGGTTGTCAACGATAAGGCAGTCGTAGCCCTGCTTGATGAAGTAAGAGCCGATGGAGGAACAGGCATCCCAGCCTGTAGTAGTGTAGCCGTGGGAGCATATTACCAGCTTGCTGCTGTTGCCATCGGCAAGGTAGAGGTCGGCATGGAGGGTTATTCCGTCTTTTGCCTTGATGGTGATATGCTCTTTCTCACGCTGGCTGAGCCAGTCCTTGTTTGTGTGGATGATCTCTTTGTATACCTCCCACTTCTGCATATCTGCCATTTCACCGACATCTACAGTGTATTCTCCCTTTCTGGGGATAACTCTGTCGTACAGCTTTTTTGCGCCGAAGTAAGAGCCCGCCGCACCGAGGGCAGCGATACCGCCTAAAACAGCGGCTCCGATGATGATTGGGTTCATTAGTTGTTCCTCCTGAAAAATGTATGAATATTTTAACATATTTTGGGTCTGCAGTCAAGGTAAAGCGAGAGTATCAAGCAGCTCCTGTGGTGTGATGCGGCTTATCTCTGGCTTAGTATTAAGCGGCAGCTGCGTGCATATTGTCATCATGCAGCCGTCAGCACGAATACGGTAAAAGCAGCAGCCGGTGCTGCCATCTGTTACATCGAAGCTGCGCAGCGGCGTTGAAAGCCCTGTCCCGAGGAGCTTTACATACGCTTCTTTGGCTGTCCACACCTCAAAAAAGGCTATGTGGGGTTCTGGGGAGTTGGCTATGTATCTCTGCTCGTCTTCGGTGAAGAAGCGCATTGCATAGCTGCGTGGCTCGGTGCTGATATGCTGTATATCTATGCCGATGGGGCGGTCGCTTTCTGCAAAGGCTATCATCCCCTCGGAATGGGAAACAGAGAACTGCAGGTCGTCGATATTAGCGATGACGGGCTTGCCATAATCGTTGCGGCAGTACAAGACCTCGCTGCGCTGCATCCCGAGCCTCTCTGCTAGCTGAGCGGTGATAAGTAGCTCGGCAAAGAAGGAGGTAAGCTTATCCTCGCTCCGCCTGAGTGCGGCGATGCGCTGCTGCCTGTCGGCGGAGAGCTGCGGCAGATACTGCTCAAAGCTGCTGAAGGGCTGAGAGGTATCTATCTTTACGACAATGACTTTCATTGCTGCTCCTGATACTATACTGAATATAAAACAATGTTTGGATAATTATAGCATAAATTTGAATTAAATACAACATTTTTCAAGAAAATGTCTAATAAAGCAGTGCCGAAAATTTTCCATATTTTTCTCACCTAATTGTAAAATACTTATAATATGTAAGATTTATGCGAATATTGACTATTATATTTGACTTTTTGTGCATGGAATATTTACCTGTAAATGTATTTACAAATTTAATTTAATGTGCTATACTAGAGAAGAAATTTGCTGAAAAAAGTATCTGCACGGCGAAAAATGCCGTATATATCAGGAGGAGTTTATGAAGAGCTTTATCAGAAAAATGGCTTTAGCCATGGCGATGGCATTGACGCTGACTGTAATGCCTGTATCCGCTACAGATGTTGATGCGGCTGATTATATTGTTGATGAGATGGCATCCGATGCCGAGAACGACAGGGTAGCTGCGCCTGTTTTTACCCCTGAGAATGGCAAAGCATTCAGTGGTTCGCTGAAGATAACTATCTCTTGCGAAACTGAGGGCGCAAGGATATACTATACTACCGACAACACCGATCCCACAACTGACAGCACATTATACGAGGGAGAGTTTACAATAACTAAGTCTACTGTTATCAAGGCTTTTGCTGTTGCGGATGGCGCTGATGACAGCGAGATCGTAACGGCGATCTATCGTTCGCAGGGCTCTGTTACAGGCGGAGGCGGCGGAGGCGGCGGTGTTTCCGTTGGCGGCGGAGGCAGCGGTAGCGGCGGTGGTGGCTACAGCGAGCCTAAGCAGCCTCAGATAGGCGATGCTGTTAAGGGCTGGAAGGCTATTGCTGACTATCTCTTAAAGCAGGCAGCAGGCTCAGAGGTCACCATAAAGCTCAACGGTTACAACGTGGTGCCCGGTTATGTCATCAAGGCTATCGCACTTAACGATATCAAAACTACCTTTGTGTTCGATCATTTCAGATCTTGGTATGCTGACGGCGCAGATATCGCTGACCCGTTGGCTGATGAGCAGTGGGCTGATACTGACCTCACCATTTCCATCGTGCATGATCTTGATGCGTCTCTTCTGCCGGGAAAGGTGGGCTCAAAGATGCACATCAATGGTGTAAACATTCCTGCGGTGCTTAACATCGATTACAAGGCGGCAAACGGCGGCAAGTTCGCTAATTTCTACAAAAAAGACGGTGAGGCACTTGTGCTTGCCGAAACTCACAAACTCTCCGACAAGGGCAAGGTGACGTTGAAGGATGCCACTGCAGAGGGCGATTATGTGGTGATGGTATGCGATTACAGCGTTATCCTCGGAGATGTCAACAATGATGGCTATATCAACGAGCTGGATGCAATAGCTATGCTCAACGATATCGTTCTTATCGAGCAGGTCGAAAATCCCGATATGATGGATTTCACCGAGGATGATATCGAGAATGCTTATGATGCATCTTCGCTGCTGGCGGCAATAATTAGCGATTCTGTATGATACATAGATTCCCCTTCCGATGTCGGAAGGGGAATACTGTTATATTATAGCCTTAGCGGGGCATCCAAGCTCCTCCAGCGTGCGGTGCAGCACAGGCTCCAGCAGCTCTGCTGCGGCGCAGCTGGTGATGTTGAGCTGAAGTGTGCCGTTAAAGGATACTGCGCTGCAATTGTAGGGTGAGCATACTCTGGGACTAAGGTAAAAGCTGACATCCTCGATGTATTGCAGCAGCTGTGGAGGAAAGCTCCATTCGCCGATGTTGGAAAGACTCAGACTGGAGTTCCTCGCACCGAAAAGCTGAAAGCCTAGTTTCAGTATAGCGCATTTTACTGCCAACGGCAGCTTACGCATCAGCCAGTTGTACTCCAGATTGATATTTGTTGCCATCATTTCCCTAAGCTTGTCGTGGGTGAGCTGCTCTTTCAGCTGAGCATCTAGCTTTTTAACCAGCTCCTCAAAGGGGAGGGCAGTATCGGAGGGCTGCATAAATGGCAGCGCATACAGCGTAAAATTGCGCAGTGTGCTGCTGGTAAACCGTCTGCGGAGATTTACAGGTAGCATTATCTGCACTGGGAGCATACGCTTCCTGTTTTCGTTTGTTTGCAGCTGCATGATGGCTTTAGCTAGCGCAGCGGTAAGAAATGTCGTAAGACTGACACCATATTCGTGGGAGATATCGATGAGCCTTTCGGTGTCATACAGGGCGGTGGAGATGGCAAGCTCGCCGTCGGGCAGCGATTCACCGGGGAGATACGACCTCTTTTTGTCGAAATGGGCTCCTTTTTTGCCTGCATAGGTGAGAAAGCTGTCGATAGTTTCATCGGGGCTTGGCGGCACATCGGGCAGCAGCACGTCCTCGTCTGCCGTGCAGACAACGCCGTTTGCAAGGCGGAGATACTCAGCAAGCAGCGACCTCATGAATACCATTCCGCCATGCCCGTCAGTGAGGGAGTGGAAAAACTCAGCGGAGATGCTGTTTTCGTTGTACAGTACACGCACGGCGCACTGCCTTATTTCCTTTGGAGGCATATATGCCAGCAGTCGGGTGTCCTTTTGTATCGATATAGGTGTTTTTACAGGCACTGCATAATAGTGGAAGAAATTGCCCCTGATAGATGCTGCCATTGTTGGAAAACGGGGGGTAATTGCATCGACTGCCTTTTGCAGCATTTGGGGCTCTATTTTAATGTTGAGCTTTACAGATAAGCGGAAGATGTTTGATTTTCCTTTTCGCAGTATCGCACGGTGATATACACCTGAGTTGTCGATTCGGTAGCGGGCTTTCATGATCGCCTCCATATTTTCAGTGGATTTACTATATTATGCATCGTAAATGTTTGTATTATATTGATAGTTCGTTTAAGGTCTGTTAATTTTCATGGTCGCATACTATTCAATCAATTATAGCATATTTTAGCTATTTATGCAATGCTTATCGTATATGCAACTCAAGTCTTTTTATGAAAAAGCTGTCGTAAACTTGTTTTTACTTTCATAAAACCTAATTTACTTAATTAAACTTCAGCTTTTTGGATAGTTTGTTGTGCAATTTAGCTAAACCATCGGCGAGTGAATTATCAATGTTTATAAAGTTTTAGATACTCTATTGACATTAAGTTAAAAACGAGTATAATATTAATCAGATTAAGCAAGCGTTTAACTGAATATTAACTGTTCGTAAAACGCTGCTTAAGCATGGATCTATTTTACAGTTTATTTTACAGGAGGAAAAACCCATGAAATTCAGAAGAATCATGGCGGGCATTCTCGCAGCAGGCACAATGATGTCTTTTGCAGCATGCTCCAACGACACCACCAGCACAAGCACTGGCGGTAACACAACAGATGACACAAGCACATCTACACCTGCTGCTGATGCAGGCAACACCGACACCAGCACAAGCACCGACAACAGCGGTGACAAGATCACCCTCAAGGTACTCACATGCCGTACCGACCGTGTTGAGGATGGTTCCCTTGACGCTGTAACAGACGCTTTTGAAGAGGCTAACAACTGCATCGTTGAGTATCAGGGCTACACCGATTACGAGAGCGATGTTTCCACAATGATGAACACAACCGATTACGGCGATGTTCTGATGATCCCCGGCACTGTTAAGCTGTCCGACCTCGGCAACTTCTTCGAGCCCCTCGGTACATACGACGAGCTGAGCCAGAAGTACAACTGGGTTGACGCTAAGATGTATGACAATCAGGTATACGGTCTGCCTATCTGGGGCGGTGTATCCGGCGGTATCTGCTACAACAAGCGCATCTGGGCTGAGGCTGGCGTTACCGAGCTTCCCAAGACTCCTGAGGAGTTCCTCGCAGCTCTGAAGCTCATCGAGCAGAACACAGACGCTATTCCTTACTACACCAACTACGCTGACGCTAGCTGGACACTGGTACAGTGGGCTGCTCTCGTTAACTCTGCTTCCGGTAGCGCTACATACGAGAGAGATATCCTGACAGCTAAGAGAGATCTGTTCGTTGACGGCGACGCTTACTACGA
>JAZPZN010000034.1:0-15946 GCA_045544715.1 Oscillospiraceae bacterium
ATAGAAGAAGGTGTACTGCTAGGTTATATTCAAAGAATAGAGGAAAGGTATACGGCAGAATATGAAATAACACAGAAGTTTGAACCTATATATGTATATCGTAAAGTTAAGCCACCTGTTACTAAGGAGAAGTTTTATTCACAAGCATATTATGCTATGCACCCTGAAAACCCGTTTCACGAAGTTGATCTAGACACTATCTCTGAGATTGGTAATTATGCCACATCCTTTTCTACAGATGTTGAAACGCTAAAGAAGAGATTTTTGCGTAGGTCGCAGAAACTTAATAAACAAATTACTGTGGCTAGTGGTTGGTTAGAACCCAATATGGGATATAAATTTGTAGAATATAGCGATACTAGTCATATTATGTTATTTCCTTTTGAAGACGCTATGCTTGAAGAAGCCTTTAATTGTTTAGAGGAGGTATAGCTTATGGCGTGTGAAGCATATAAAATTAATAACAAAGCGATTCATGTGGAAAGAACGCTGTATTTTGATGAAGTTCCAATTTATTCTGTATTCAAGGACGATGATAATAATAGATTTTTCATCGCATATGTAGATGATAATCTCTATCTTGTTACACAAACAACGCCAATCAATTTGTTGCAGTTATTGAAAGATAAAATAACAATCTCTGAGTATATCTGTAAACATTCTGATTTCTTATTAGTAAATAGTCATACTATGCAAACCAAAAAGACTACGCTTTCAAATCTTGACTCTGAGTGGCTTCCTTGTGAAGGTGTTTACTTAGAACAGCAATCACTGAAAAGTGTCCATAAATATATCCTGGAATTGCAGCAAGTTGTTGATAGTCCGCCTAGAATGGTTGCCAAAATTTCACATTATCAAGTGCCTAAGTGTACAAGAATAAGGAATAACAACTTCAATCCGGGTATTTCCCATTTAGGAGCTACTGCTCATTCTTTGCCACGTGTTAGCTGTCGAGTTAGTAGACAAAAAAAGCAAACATTGAAATCTGCACAAACTACTAATAGACAATTTAAATATAAGAAAGTTAAAACTGTAAAATCCAATAAACGCATACAGCGAGTATTGCCACCGACAAAAAAAGGTAAGTGATTATTTTGAGGAATATAGCACAAGGTCACCCCGAGAAGATTCTGACCTTTTCTCACTCAAAAACAGCAGATTTTGCGGATAATCCGAATAATTACTGCTATACAAATGGCTCTGTTAAGCCACAAAATAGCACATAAAAATTGCGTGGACCGAGTGGGAATAATTAAAACACTCAAACGAACCGCATAACAAAGCGATTTAAGGCACTTCGAACAGCTCGCTGATACCGTTTTGATACCGAAATTTGTTTCGGGAGAGTAATAACAAAGCGGTTTTGAGCTGATATCACACAAAATTTAACAGGACAGCAATTTTTATGGTTGCTGTCCTGTTTTTGCTTATTTGGTTAGAAAAAGGTGTATCCTGTTTTAGTTTATTTGATTATAAATAGTGGAGCCAATTTGTAGCCAGATAATAAGACTTGATATTATAATATGATTCGCTCATCAATCCTCCGTGCAAACGAGTAAGTATATGGCTCGAAATACTTCCCCCAGAAATTGAGAGCTGTAGGATTAAGTGTTTCGCAGTCTACACCGAGGTGAGTTGTACCCTCAGCTTTAAGAGTGTCTGCAACAAACGAAAGTAGGCTTTGTGCAATACCACTGCCACGATAATTCTCATTGAAATAAGCACCGCAGATATTTTTCATTGTATCGTGTTCAGTAATGAAATTTTCAGCTCCGTCCTCCAATGAGATGAAACCAATGATTTCTCCATCTGATTCTGCCGCAAATACACGCATACCTTCCTTTTGAAACCATTGCTCATATCTTTCCATATCTGTTGGATAAAAGATAGGTGCCCTTGCCAGATGCTTTACAAGTCCGCTCCTTAGCTTCCTTATTCTTTCAAATTCACTTGATGACAATTCAACAAAGTGAATGTTGTCTGAACGATTCGGAAGAGCAAGATTTGACATTTCTCTAACAGCGTCCGAACAGCGTATTCCAAAACCATTCAGTATGAATGATTTCGCAATCTCCTCATCGTGAGCATATCGGCATAAAGCACAGCTGAAAACACCCTGTTTCACAAATTCCTCTGCTACGCTTGCAAAAAGCATTGAGGCAAGCCTGCCACGGTTTTCGTAATCGTATGAAAAAGCACTTCCGCCAAGAGGTGAAAACACACCATTTACATCTCCGAAAAAGCCTTCCCACGGGCCTGCAAAAATCAAATATCCCACAAGTTTTCCATTGTTAATTGCTGCTTTCCCGAATGGCTGACTGCTTAACCAATGAAGAATACCAGCTAAGTGTTTGCTGAAATCCTTGTGGGGCAAATCGTGACAGTGTTTTCTTTCGTTATCAAGCTCCGCAAGAGCCAATTTAACAGCCTCGTCAATATGTTTTTCGGTGAATTTTTCAAATGTGATGTTCATTTTCTGTACCCCGCTTTCATTCTTTTCGCCTTGAAATTTTCATCATAAAGCCTTTGGTACAATCGCCAGCGTTTTTCGCTGAGTTCGCCTGTTTCAAGTGCTTTTTTTACTGCACAGTTCGGCTCGGTGTCATGTCGGCAGTTGCTGAAACGACACTGTGAAAATAGCTCGGTTATATCGGAAAATGTATCGTCGATACCATCGTCAATACCGCATACGCCGATTTCTCTCATGCCCGGTGTGTCGATTATAGTAACGCCGTTATCAAGCACGAAAAGATGTCTGTATGTGGTTGTGTGTCGACCCTTTCCGTCGTCCTCTCTGATACCGCTGGTTTTCATGACCTCTCTACCTGCAACAGCGTTCAGCATCGTGGATTTACCGACACCTGATGAACCGATGAGAGCGATAGTTACACCGCTTTTAAAATACTTTTGTAAATCAGACATACCCTCGCCTGTAACAGAGCTTACAGCAATTACATCGGTCTTGTCAGAAATGTTTTTTACTTCTGCGGTATACTTATCCACATCATCACATAAGTCTGCTTTACTGAGAATTACCACAGGAACACCGCCGCCCTGAATTGTTACAGCGATGTATCGTGCTATCCTTCCTGCGTTGAAATTCTGATTAAGAGAGGTAACAATAAACACATAGTCAAAATTCGCCGCCATAGGCTGTTCAACCAGTGTTTTTACATATCCGTCTGCGTGACCGCTTCGGTCTGGTCGAGAAATATAAGTTTTTCTTTCAAGTATTCTCTCTATGAGTGAATCGCCGTAAGGATTGAAAATCACCTCAACATAATCTCCTACAACAGGAAAATCGCCGCTGTTATAGAGATTGCCTTTCAGCTTGGCTGCGATTTCACCCATTTCACCTATCAAGGTATAACGTTCACGCTGTACCTCTGATACTCGCATAATATTTTTTTCGTTAGTAAGCATTGTAATAACCATTCCTTTCAAATTAAAGCCTGTTGTTCTTTGAGAATTACCTCGGCAATATCCGAGAAACAAAGCTGCGGTAGAGAAAAGAAAGGACAGCCCAAGTAATTTTGGGCGCAAAAAAGCTGCAGCAAAATTCGCTGCGGCATAATCATTTCACACAAAAATGGTTACTTCAATACTGCCGAGGTAATTCTGCTCATACTGTTTTCGTTTTTTATCATAGTATAGGTCATCTTA
The DNA here is from genome assembly GCA_045544715.1 of Oscillospiraceae bacterium. GTDB lineage: Bacteria > Bacillota > Clostridia > Oscillospirales > Ruminococcaceae > CAG-115. The sequence continues at coordinate 3,664 of JAZPZN010000034.1, forward strand.
ATTACCTCGCTTTCTTTAAGTGTATTAAGCTATCGAAAACACCTGTTTTCAAAAGTCATTATCATTATAGCATTATTTCATTTTTTTGTCAAGAGTTTTTTATAAAGAGAAAATCTTGAATAGGTAGCATAGCAACATTTCGCCTGCGTATAAATCTACAAGATGACGAGTAGGCATAATAATCCAACTCAAAAGCAGAGCTGACCGCAACTATCAAGGTCAGCTCTTTTGTTTATGCTGTTAATCGCTGCGTACGGCGTAGACGTCAAGAAACTTTTTCAGCTCCTTGTTCTTCATTATCTGGTCGAAATACGCCTCAGGCATCATATATGCGAAGTCCTTCAGAGTGCATCCTGCATGAAATTCCTCGGGCATTTTTCGTGTGAATTCTCCACCCATCGTATTTCCTGCGGATATTCCCTGACAGAAATCCTCGTACAGTAGCATCATCTCGCCATTAGCATCAAAGTGCAGAGTCAATGTCCTCGACTCACCGTGCTCTTCATTGTGCCTTATGCCGAGGTATATCTCCTTATGAATAAACTGCAAACCATTTTCCTCCGCAAATCTCTCAGCGAAGGTGTCATAACCTCCACGAATAACAACACCGTTGTTATTCAGCAATTTGCCCAGCTCATCTGTCATTTCAATGTTATTTACGGTGCTGTCAGCAACAAGCGTTTTTAGGTTAGTAAAGCTCTCCAGAAAGCCCTTTTTCACCTCGGTAATGCCGTTCTTGAGATGCAGAGCACTGTATTCGTGAGTCCAGCCCTCTTCCTTTCCGATGTCAGTATCCGCCTTGCATACTGCACCGTTGCCCTCTATCTGCAAAGGCTTGCCCCATGTGAAAATATACGTGATATCGCTGTTGTTTTTTGAACGATACATAATATACCTCTTATCCAAGCGCAGGCAATCCGTCAGCACCTACAGAAAGCAGATCATTACCCTCGGGAACACCGCCTCCTGACTCTTCGCTGAAAATATCAAAATGCATATTGTAAGGGTCTGTCAGTACTGCAGACAAACCATCGTTATAGTACGGCGAAACACTTGCCTCGCCTACCCTGCTTATCTGCCCACCCGTTACCTCGTAAGCATAGAGATACATCTGCGTTTCAAGCTCAGCGAAGATGTACAGATAGTGCATACCGTCAGCGGTCTTTACATAGTAAGGCTCGCACGCATAAGCCCAGAAGCTTTCTGTGGCAGTATCCTTGTCAGTATAAATGTCTATCGTTGCATAATAGTCGTTATCTTCATCGTAGTAGTCGTAAATACTGAGCTCCTCGCAATCGCCGTCACCATCAAGGTCTGTGCTGAATATGGTTTTAGTCGGCAGAGAAACGATATATGCCTTAGGAACATCAGTGTATTTCTCGTTGAACAGCTCCGCATTTTCTGCAAATGTAACAGTCACATTCATACCGCCTACACCTATATCAGCTATCTCACCCTCACCAAAATATACAGTAACGCCGTTGTAATCTATCGTCCAGTGTGTTCCGTCAGCACCGTACATTTCAAAATACTCGTCGATGATATTTTCATTGTAGAATACATCTTTTCCTACAGTGCTGAAAAGTTTCTCCTCCACCACATCTGCGAAAGCGCTCATATCCGTAACGATATCGGGAAGATGAAGCTCGTTACCCGTTGCGGTGTCATAATTACTGCCCCAGAAGCTCCTGTTACCGCCGTTCATACCGTTGTTGTAGGTGCAATCGGTAAGTATGCTCAGCACTGTGCTGTCAGCACGCCTTACCTGCGCATCGTAGACAGAACCGAGAGGCTCAGCAAGCTCAGTACCCTCAGCAAGGAGCTCCTCCGCTGCCTCCTTCAGCATAGCAAACTCTTCACTAAAATAGCTCTCATCCGCGTCCGCTGTAGCTTTAAGTACGGCAGAAAGCTCAGGATAGCGCTCAGCGTCCTTCTCACTGAGAAGTATCGATGTACATTCACACTCCGCCAGCGGAACCTCGTATTCAGCCGACCATGCATAATCATACAGAATAGTGCTTTTAAGCTCAAGTATCTGTGAATCTTCATCTGCGGGTAATATCTGAGCCACATCATCGGGAGCAGTGCTTTCTGCGGTTGTGCTTTGTGCAGTCTGCTCGGTCTGTGATGTTACTGTGGTATCTGAGGTGCTCTCAGTGTCCTCGGTTGCCTGCGTGGTTGTTGAGGCTGTGCTTTCGCCAGTTGTATCGGGAGCCGTGCTACAGCCTGCCGATGTAATAAGCAGACATAAAATCAAAATAAGTCCTGTAATCTTTCTCATTGTATATCCTTTCCACGCATAAGAGCGAAAGAGCATAAGCTCCTCCGCTCCTCATAGCTTACTGTCTGGTATATGCGAGGTCCCATACATATTCATTTCTGACAGTCAGTACGTCATCCTCAATTACTATCTGGAAGCCACCCTCATCACCGTCATCATAACAGATTTCTACATAGTCGCTCCTGTAAAACGTGTATGTGAAACCGCACTCGTAAGTTCCGCTATCACTAAGACTGCTGTACCAGCCTGTGCCGTCAGCATTGAAGGTGAAGGTCTCATCATAGCCTGTTTCGCTTTCCTTCCAGCAACCCACAATAGACGCAATATAAGGATTTACATCCTCTGCGGTGCTTTCAGTCTCTTCCTCAGTGTCTTCCTCGGTTTCTTCGTCACACTTGTCAAAGCACTGCTCATAACCGTATTTATCAACCAGAGAAAGTATGCTGTCTTCAACCGTTACATTATAACTTTCTATATCTTCCTCATCATATTCAACTGTAAGCATATTTCCGTCAACGGTGTATGTGAAGGAGTATTCAAAGCCACTTTCATAACTTCCCGTACCGTCAGCGTTGAAGATGTAGGTGTCCTCCCAGTCGCTGGTATAGTCCACCCACTTGCCGATAAGGGCAGAGGTTTCAACGTCAGCAACAGGCTCTTCCTCTTTTTCAACAAACGGATTTTCAATACCGCTGTCCACACCGAAAAGCTCGCCGGTTATCCATGCGCATTTTTCCTGAGAGAGCTCGTCAAAGCTGTAGGAATACAGATCAAAGCCGAAAAGTCCCTTTGTGACAAGGTCAGAGACGTTGCCTGTTCCCTCCTCGTTCTTCCAGTATTCCAGATCATACTCAACACCTGCAAAGATCTCCGTCTGCGGATAATAATCCTCGAAAGTGTAGGTGGTCTCGATCATAATGACGTCATAGCCGTTCCACTTATAGCCCAGTGGTGTGACCTTCTGTGAGTAGTCGGTGTATTCCGCCTCGGTCTCTGCGTCAAGAGCTCCGTCAAAATAGAGCTGTGCAATTATGGGGTAGGCTGTCGGCTCATTGTTATATGCATCGCGGTGCCAATGAGTGACGCTTGTAGCTATATACTCATTTGCCTCATCCTCTACAGACGCCATCATTACACTGCCGTACTCCGCATTATTTTCAAGAGTGCTGTCGCTGAAGGACGCCCCATCGGGACAGTGTATCTCCGCTGTATAATCAGCCTCATCACCTGCGCCCCAGCCATAGTACACCTTTACTGTATCAGCATCGGATACGGCTGGTGTATCAACAGTCGCTGTTGACGTAGTAGCAGATGTAGTTGTACTCTCAGTGGAAGACGTAGTCTTTTCAGTGGTATCCGCTGTGCTTTCGGCTGTGCTGTTTTCCTCGATCTTTACATCACCGTCTGAACAAGCAGACAGCGCAGATATCATCGCCACAGCAAGAGTAAGCGCAAGCAGTTTCTTTGTGTTTTTCATTTTTTCACCTGATTTCCTATAGCCTTATGCCCAGGGATCGTCTGCAACAGGAATACGGATATCAGCAAGGCACTGAATGTCATTCAGGAACCACTGACCTGTAGACGGCTTTTTTCTCAGCTTTATAGGACGGGGATTATCTGCACCACCGCTTGTAACATAAAGGGTAGCCCAGTTTTCATCGCTGTAGGAATAGGGATTGTCGCTTACCTTGATAACATAAGGAACATTAGGCTTGTAGCTGTTCTCGGGAGTTGCCCCCTCAAAGAATGAGAAGGTCTTGTAGAATTTGCCGTTAAGACGCTCCTTGATAAAGCCCTTTTCGTATGTGCTTACCTCAGCTGGACCCTTGAGGAAATTAAGCATCTCAATGCAGGCATCGGGATCCTTTTCATAAGCGCAGAGCACTGCAATAGTAAGGGCAGTTGTCTTAAAGGGAGTGTCAAGAGTAGCCTCAGGAAGTGCCTGCAACTCCGCAACACTGTTAGGAAGTGCGGAGAATGTAAAACTCTCAGTGCGGTTTGAGGCATTTGCTACGGCATTGTTTACAGCCTTTGCAGTTTCGTTCTTGACAGCGTTGCCCGCCGATCTCATCAGTGAATCAAATAATCCCATTGTTTAGTCCTCCTTGATAAATCTGAAATTCATAAAGTTAAAATAGCCATTATCGTCGATGGGATTTACCCAGCTACTGACCTCTTCGTCATAAGCCTCGCCCTCAATGCCTGTATCAAACCAGAACTCACCGTCACGAAGCTCCCATGCTTTAGGCTCGTCAGCTATTGCGCCATCCACAAGCTTTATAACGCCTGCCTTGACTGCCTCGTCGACTTCCTCCTGCGAAACGCCCTCGGGCAACGGCGAAAGCATATAAAGCTTGCCGTCCTCGCAGATTTTTATCAACGTGCCGATCATCGCCCTGCGTTCCTTCATCTCATCCGCTACAGCCTCCTCGTCGCTTTCGTCGACGTAGGGCATCGGCGAAGCGAGATACTCCTCAGGAGTGAGATAAATCGGCATATTGTCGTCATCGTAGGTCATTACGGAATGTAGCTTCCATTTTCCAATGTAGTCCATAATTAACTCTCCTTTGTCGATTTTTTAGCAATCTTGACTTAATCAAATCAATATGCTAAAATAAAATGGCGGGCGGTTCCTGCGACTGTTGGCGCACCCACAGGAACAACAAAGTACCCTTTAGCGAGGCAGGATATATACTCTCTTTTACCCTTGCAGACATAATAATACCAAAAAATGTGCTTTTCCACACTACCCTAATAATAAAAAAAGGGTAGGAAAGTATAAAAATACGCAAAAATGGGTAGCAAAAACGGGTAGCACCCCGTATAGGAAGGGAATACATGATGAGAAAAATTGCTTTCTTAATATTAGCTTTTGCCATAACAACAGTCTGCTTTTCAGGCTGTGCCGATAAAACCAAGCCTGACGCAAATGATCCCGTAACACTTACTATGTGGCACGTGTACGGCAGTCAGACAAAATCCCCTCTCAACGATGCGATAGAAGTATTTAATGATACCGTCGGCAGAGAAAACGGAGTTATAGTAAATGTTATATCAGTAACTAGCTCCTCAGCAATAGACAAGGCTCTTTCCGCCTCGGCAAACGGAGAACCCGGAGCTGAGGAGCTACCCGATATGTTTACCGCATATCCCAGAGTTGCGGAGATCGTTGGCGAGGATAAGCTGCTATCATGGAATGAGTATTTCTCTGAGGATGAGCTTTCTCCATTCAAAGATGAGTTTGTTTCTGAGGGATATTTCGGTGACAAGCTGCTCATGCTTCCAATTGCAAAATCTTCAGAGGCATTGTTTCTGAATAAGACTTTATTTGACAGGTTCAGTGCCGACACAGGAGTATCACTTGATGCACTTCAGACTTTTGATGGTTTTTTTCAAGCTGCAAATATCTACTACGACTGGTCAGATGGCCAGAATTTTACGCAGATCAATGATTTCTATAACTACGCATATGTCGGAATGAAAGCCTACGACAGCGAACTTATTAAAGACGGCAAGCTTGATCTTAATTGTGTGACATTTGAAAAAGTATGGTATCCCTTATGTAAGGCGGCTATCTACGGTGGAATATGCCTTGATGACGGATATGCTGCCTCACGCTGGAAAACTGTTGAGATAATCTCAAATATCGGCTCGACTGCGGATATTCTCTATCAACCTGAGATGGTATTTTATCCCGATAATACTACCGAAAATATCGCCTCTATAGCTTTACCATATCCGATGTTTTCAGCATCTGATCCTGTAGCTGTTCACCGTGGTGGAGGCCTTTTTGCCGTTAAAAACAATGACGAACGCAAGAATTATGGAGCGTATATTTTCGCAAAATGGCTCACTGAAAAAGAAAACAACCTACACTTTGTTACAAGCACTGGCTATCTACCTGTCACTGATGATGCTTTTGCAACACTTTTTACCGACACAAGCATAGCAGAAAAACAAAGCTATCGTGACCTTTATGATATGATGAATGTAATGATCGACAGCTACGAGCTTTGTGCTTTGCCGCTTTACAACAACGCTTCAGATATTCAGAGCCGCTTTGAGCAGAACGTAAAACTTGTACTGAAATCCGCACATAATCAATATATTGAACGAGCGGCTGACGGAGAATATAATGAAGCTATTCTTAATGAACTTGCCACATCTTCTCTTGAAGAACTGAAAAGACTTTCGTACAAGGATATATGAGGCAAGCTATGAGAATACATAAATGCCTTGACATAAAAAGCCTTGTAAAGCAGTTCAAAGCAGAAGGCCTGTCTATGCGAAGAAGATTTGCTTTTTATGTTTTTTCAATGATCTGCCTGTTTCTTGCAGTTATTATCATTCTTCTAAATCTGTTCGGTATTCTTGACCCGACTGACAGACAGATAATGAATGACCTCGAAACACGTCTTTACTCGTGTTCAGACAGTATTGAGCGTGATTGTGATGAGCTTGCAGCATGTGCCATATCATTTTCGGGACAGCTTGAAACAACGCTACAGGACTTTCTCGCTGAAAACAGCATGACCTTTGCTGATCTTGAAAACAATTCTGTAGCACTCGACGCTTTACAGAACAGACTATATTATTCGACCTATCTCAATATGCAGGTCGCTCCTGCAAGCGGTGCTTTCTATATTCTTGATACTACTGCAAACAGCAATTCAGAAACTGAGCTTTACAGCGGCATTTATCTCAAGTATATCAATCTCTGCTCCGAAAACACAGTGAATAATGATTTTTCCATTTACAGAGGTTCTTTCACCACGGGAAAAAGCATGGGGATCAATTTTCATAGCGGTTGGAGGAATGAAAGCTACACCACCTTTTTTGACGATTGCAATGATGTTTTTTCTGATGGAACACACTACATATTAAGCCCTGCCGTTGAAATCCCCGACACCTGGGAAAGAGCAAGATATATTTATGTCCCTATAAGGGATCATGCTGATAACATCATCGGTGTATGTGGCTTTGAAATAAACGACCTGCTGTTCCAGCTTTCTCATAAGACATCAGTTGGACGCTGGGGCAACGAGATCTGTGGATTACTTGATGTGCATGACGAGATATATTCAGGACAGTTCAGCTCAGGACGATACAATAATATAGATGATGGTCTGTATATCAAAGACAGAAACGGCTCTAAGCTCTTCGAGTTTGGGGATGAAAAATGTATCGGGCTGACAAAAGAAATAACACTCGGCAATGACGAATTCAGCATCGCAGTAATGCTACCCGAAACACAGTATGAAAGCTTTCTGCGCAAGGGACAGTTAAACATAATGCTGATATTTCTGATCGTGGCGATACTAGCTGCCTTCTGTTGCATCTTCATGAGCAAAAAGTATGTTTCACCCATCCTTAAAAAAATCGAGCAGTTAAAAACTAAAGAGGATTACGGCGAGCAACTTCGTATCCGTGAGATAGACGACCTTTTTGCTTTTCTTGAAGAAAAGGATAGTTTTTATGAACAACAGCTTGAAGATCTTGAAAAAGCAAAGCTGTTCGCCGAAGAAGAGGCTCGTAAGGCAAAGGAAGAATATGAAAAAGCCGCCGAAAAATACGAGCTTGCCAAAAGCGAGATCGACCACCTTGCTGAAAAGCATAAGGAAGAGATAGTGCCCGATGAATATAACTTTTTTGTTGAAAATCTAAGTATGCTTACTCCAGCCGAATACAGAATATACGAGCTGTATCTTTCTGGAAAGACCGCAAAACAGATCGCTGAAATACTTCACATCACTGAAAACACTATAAAATATCACAACAAAAACATCTACAGCAAGCTTGGAATCTCATCCCGCAAGCAGCTGCTGCGATTTGCAGCTCTAAAGCAGCATCGGGACGGTAAAGAGGACTGGTCGTAGAGTTTGTTGTGGTATAGTACAACAATCGATCTCAGCTATTACCAAAAACTACAGGACAGCAAAACTAATGCTTGCTGTCCTGTTTTGTGTATCTGATCAGATAAAAATAATCTCTATCAATTGCTTGCCACGATCATTTGTTGCAATTATGCCATAATCGTTAAAACTGAGAATACCTCCAACATTAAGTTTTCCTATTCTGCTTTCAGCGAGGTCAAGGGCGAGCCATTCATCGTTGTTTCTGTGGATATAAAGCCAGCTACCGCTCAGTATTCCCTTACCGTTTATCTGGGCTACCGAAAATCCGAGCTCCGAGGGGAATTCGCTTACGGAGTAGGTACGCTGTTCTCCAGTCATATTATCTGTAACGGTGAACTCCGACCAATCCGTATCGTCATATTCACGATCAAGGGTGTAGAGTTCGTTCGCAAGGGTGTAGTCCCGCAGATGAACGTAGCCGTATTCAGTGGGACGCTCATTGCCTGTAGCAAGGTCTACTGCCTTAACATATTCATTCTCAAAGTTTCCCGAGTCGTACAGTATCTCGCTGTCAGTTAGCTTGTACAGAGTTCCGTCAAAGCGTGCTTGATAGATGTTAGTCGTGATAATGTTGCCCGTCTCTCTGTTGTAGATTTTCATACGATAGTCGTCAAAGCCTGCAAAGATGATGTAGTCCTCTGTACTGTCGAGGTAAGATGAATAGGAATCGTAGATCACATCAAGCTCCATTGTTTCGATATCATATCTCCACAACTTCTCTCCGCAGATGTACACCTCACTGCCGACCCTTATCGTACCACAGTCGGTGGTGGTAAACAGCTCCTCCCCGATGCTCTCGCCGTCGGAAAAGAAAATGCTTGTGTAGTATGCGTCGTGTATGCCGTCATAATAGCAGGGCGAGTAGGAGGCTATAGCAAGCCAGTCGCCCTTTTCTGCACCCACATAGATGTAGTTCAGCGATACATAATGATAATTCTGCGAGAGCCACATCTGTTGTTCTTCCTCGGGTAGGGTCGCTACATAGTCCCTCGTCACTTGATAATCAGGGTCAGTGCTGATGACAACAGGAATATCGTAGGTAAGGGCGCTCATTATTTTTGCCTCGTCAAAGGTGCTTTTCTCCTCACTGCTTAGCCCGATATAGCTTAAAGGCGTGTAGCTTTTCTCCTCAGCGACGGGCTCGCTCTCCTCGGGAAAAGTGGTGCTTTGTTCAGATGTGAAGCTCGTCTGCTGAGTTACTGAGCTCGTATGATAAGAGCTCTCGTCAGTATCCGCTGTACAGCCCGATAAAAGCAGCAGTGCAGAAAATAAAATTGCGCATTTTTTCATATATATTCCTCCTTTATAAATAGTGACACGAAAAACAATGAAAAGGTTGCATCAAAATTTGCAGTTCAATTGTAACACTGATTTTTCTATATTTCAACCATTATTACAAAATGTAACCCCTTGTAACCACATTGTAATTTTTACTCAAATTATCAAGACAAATCAAAATTAATATTGTATAATAACATTGTAAGCTGATGAGGTGCACACCATCAGCTCAGAATGATCGATCGAAAACACCCTACCTAGGAGGAAACATGGACGCTGTAAAGCTTCAATCCCTAACTAATGCACTGGAATATATCGAAAGCCGCCTCGCAGACGAAATAACACAGGATGACTGCGCAAGAGCCGCATGCTGCTCACTCTCAGGATTGCAGAAGATGTTTCGCTACATCTTTCACATGAGCGTGGGAGATTACATTACACGCCGCAGACTCTCAAAGGCAGCACTGGCGCTGCAGCAAGGTGAGCTGTCAGTGCTGGAGATAGCAATGCAGTATGGTTATGGCTCGGCAGAAGCATTCACCCGTGCGTTCACACGTTTATGGGGCATGACTCCTACCGCCTATCGCAAGGAATGGCGATTTTCAGGTATATGTCCTAAGCTTGACTTCCCTAAGACGACTATGTATGAAGGAGAACTTATTATGACTAACAAATTTGATATTTCTGAGCTGTATGATTATATCCGTGAGAAGCAGGGCACATATATCCTCTGCTTTGACACCTCCCACCTCACCCCAGTCAATGAAAACTACGGCAGTGCAGCAGGCGACAAGGTAATTCTTGAGTGTCTGCGCCGCATCGATGCTGCTTGCACCGGCGACATGGTAATGTTCCGTATAGGCGGTGATGAATTTGCTATGGTAACAGGTCTTTCTGATAAAGAGGATGTTCAGGCACTTGCTGACACTATCCTCTCCCAGAACGGAAACTGCATCACCCACGACGGTCACGATATACCTGTTCATCTGCGTGCAGGTGCAGTGCTTCTGGATCGCACTCCTCGCTATCATGAGCTTTTCGTAAAGTTGGTAGCTGCAGCTGCAGTTGAACCGGGTAAGCTTGTATTCAAAGATTGATAAACAGTACATGACTGATATGGCGGCAGCTTGATAGCTGCCGCCTGTATTTTATTGTTTATTTGTAACAAAATTTTATCATAACAGTGAAACCCTATTGCATTTTTATCAGAACTAGGCTATAATTAATATGAGCATTTGTTGCTTAATTTACTTAAAACCAATTTCTAAGGAGAATCACAGCATGAAAAAGCTTACAAGGCTTACTGCGGCTGCTCTTACACTGGCAATGGTGACTTCGCTCACCGCCTGCGAGGAGTCCACAGCAACTTCAACAAACAATCCCAATGCTCCAGTTGCCCCAAATGCAACGACAGCAGCGTCTACAACAACCGTAGACCCCGATGAAAATGCCGCTACTGACGCAGAGATCAAGGATGTCAGCAGCGCAGATTTCACTCCTGATGGAAACTCCGGCAAAATCACATGGCTAGGATACTATGACCTCGCCGGTGACGGCAGCTCATCTGAACAGTACAAGATATTCACAAGTGAGACCTACGGTGGCGAGATAGAATATATCTCCTCCTCCAGTGGCGCCGCTTACTTTGAAAAGCTTGGAACCCTTATCGCAGCAGATGACTCTCCCGATATTGTTAGATATGAGTGGCTCTCGTTCCCTTATGGTATGAGCAAAAATATGTACGAGGCTCTCGACGACCACATCGATATCAACGCCCCCATGTGGCAGGAGATGGCTGAGATCACTGAAAACTTTGCTTACAAGGGCAAGCACTATTACTATCCCTACCGCATTACCACTAACTTTGCCCTCAACTACAACCGCAAGACTATTGAGGAAGCATCCCTCCCCGATCCTTACGACCTCTACATGCAGAACAATTGGACTTGGGATACATTCAAGGATCTGCTTATCCAGTGGTGTAACCTCGACGAGGAAAACATCGGCTACTGCGGTACAGGCGGCATGAGCTTTGTTGCAACAACAGGCACTACACTCATTGATGTGCAGGCAGATGGCACTGTTAACAACAACATTAACGATCCTAACGTTACACGTGCTATGGAGTATGTTAGCGATCTCAATCGTGAGGGTCTTGTTTATCAGAAGGAGATCGGCGACTGGGTATCCCCTGAGCTTTGGGCAACTCACTCAAATCGCATCCTTTTCCTCGGTATGAACCCCGAGTGGACATATTCTGCCGCTTCAGGCACCGTACAGAATCCTCAGGGTGTTGAGAACGATATCTGCAATACTCCCTCTGATTTTGCATTTGTTCCCTTCCCCCGTGATCCCTCCTCTGATGAGTATTGCATCGCTTATGATACATTCGGATACATGGTGCCCAAGGGTGCTAAAAACATGAAGGGCGCAGTTGACTGGATCCAGCTCAACAGAGTATACCAGACTGATGAGAACCTCAAGGCTACCGCCCGTGAGGATGCTATCAACCCCACGCCCGTATACTACACTGCAGGCAAGTACGAAGGCATGCAGAAGTGGGGCCTTGTATGGGATGAAAAGGTATATGACCTTTGGGTAGATATGACCGATCCCACCAAATTCAACTATGTATTTGATGATTGCTACGGCTTCAGCGCAGAGCTTACTTCGCTTGCTGACACTATCCTTGATGGACCGCTGTTCAACGGAGATAGCTGGACTCAGCTCAGTGCAGAAAATGCTCCTCTGGTGGATTCCACTATTGCTGATATCTTAGGTTGATCACCATTAAAAAGACCCACCTGCA
>JAZPZN010000035.1:0-2616 GCA_045544715.1 Oscillospiraceae bacterium
TTCGGGAGTTTTTTGTTACAGAACAAAATCATACTAACTATTTTATAAGGATAACGTTGTAGCACAAATGCGTTATCCTGCTGATATATACTATATATAGTATATATCATATAAGAGATTTGTGTTACACATATTTTAAGGAGGTCACTATGGCGGTAAAACGAACCAAAACAACAACTACAACGATAAGACTTACTCCGCAGGAACTGTCGTATATTCAGAAAAAAGCGGATGAAGCAGGAATCACAAGAAATCAGTATATTGTGAATATGGCGGTATCAAATACTCCGACAGTTATCAATCCCCGTGTGCTGTGTGCGCTGAGGGAAACAGTAACATTACTATCTATACCGCGTTCTGAAATGACTGATGATATGATGAACAACTTAAGAAAGGATGTGGAATTTATATGTCAGATGTCGTCAGGATCGTAAATAAAAAATATAATGATCCTCAAACTCTTGCAGTTTTAATAAACTATATACTCACTGATAAAAATAATAAGCCTAATTTCTGCTACTATATAGGCGGAATGAATGTAAATCCATATTCTGCATTTCAGGAAATGATGTATACAAAGAAATTTTTCAGAAAGACCGAGGGCAGATACGTAAGGCATTTCATAGTCAGCCCTGATAAGAATTTAGTGTTTATGGGACATGAGCTGTATACTCTTGCATTTCAGATAAGCGCATATTATAGTCAGCGGTATCAGATAATCTTCTCTGTACACGAGGACACCGATCACTGGCACATCCATTTCGTAATGAATACGGTGAGCTTTGTGGATGGCAAAATGTTCAGCGAGGGACCATACGAGCTTGCGCAGTTCAAAGACTATGTAGATGCGCTTATCAGAATTTATGAGAACAGATTCAACCGTCAGATGTTGGGCTACGATTAAATGCGCCATAATAATTCGTTCTAAATCGGAATAAAATCTCGAGTAAAGTTATAAATATTCCGAAATGGGAATATTTTATTGACAAGCGGACATAATAGTGCTATAATGGGAATATATCGAGGAGGTGCTGAAATGGTAGAAAGACTTGAATATCTCGAGACGCTGAAAATGTGGCGTGAGGAAAAGGTCATCAAGGTAGTGACGGGTATCCGTCGATGCGGAAAATCCACCCTGCTGACAATGTATCGTAATCATCTGCTTGAAACAGGCGTACAGCAGGAGCAGATCGTATTCATCAACTTTGAGGATATGGATTACGAGGAGCTTCAGGACTACAAAAAACTGTATAGCTATCTCAAAGAAAAGCTCCGGAAGGACAGATACACCTACATTTTTCTTGATGAGGTGCAGAAGGTCGAGGGCTTTGAAAAAGTTGTTGACAGCCTTCATATAAAGGATAATGTGGACATCTACATCACAGGCTCCAACTCCAATCTGCTTTCAGGTGAGCTTGCAACGCTGCTTTCAGGCAGATATATTGAAATATCTATGCTGCCGCTCTCCTTTGCGGAATACTGTCAGCTTAACAGCGGGACTGATAACGATACTCTTTTTGCGGAATATATGCAGAACGGCGGAATGCCGTATATCTCGGTTATGGACAGAAACAGAGAGAAGTCCGATATGTACCTTGAGGGTATATACAACACCATAATCATCAATGATATCGAGGAGCGTCAGAAACGCAGAGAGAGTGATCCCACTAAACGCAAGGTTACAGATATAGCCTTGCTGAAGAATATCGCAAAATTTCTTGCAGGCTCTGTCGGCAGCCTTATCTCGATAAAGAGCATATCTGACTATATTGTATCTACGGGGCGAAAGGTATCAGCAAACACCGTAGCTGACTACATTGAGGCACTTACAGAGTCATTTGTTTTTTATCCTGTTGAGCGGTATGATGTATTAGGAAAACAGCTGCTGAAAACCAATCAGAAATACTACATCGTTGATATGGGAATACGCCGCCACCTGTTGCCCAGAAAAAACTACGATCTTGGTTTTTCGCTTGAAAACATCGTGTACCTTGAGCTTCTCCGCAGAGGCTACAAGGTGAATATAGGCAAGGTAGGACTTACGGAGGTTGATTTCGTTGCGGAAAAGAACGACAGGATATGGTACTATCAGGTCACTGCCTCGCTTGTCGATGAAAACACTTTCCATCGTGAGATAACACCTCTGCGCAATATCTCAGACAACTATGCAAAGACCGTCATCACACTTGACAGATTCACTCTCGGTGATTATGACGGCATTGAGGTAGTCAATGCTGTGGACTGGCTGCTGGCATTTAAGCCAAACGCTTAAGTTTACTGGTAACAATATAACACATTGCAAATATCCGAAAAACGTTCGTTTTGTGGACAAAAAATTATCCCCTGAAAACCTAGCGATTTCAGGGGATTTTTTGTTCGAAAACCCGTTCGTAAATCTATGTTCGGGAAAGGAGCGTTTTACGGAGGATTGATCATATTTTATGTTTTTTAGATTATCTTATCAATGTACTCCATAAACTGATTCACCACTCAATGAATCGTTGCATATTTATTTAAAAATACAAAGCATTAACATCAAGGGTGAACTAAAAACCAAACATTTTCGAATTATCTATTATATATAACCGCCTTTGGTGATGAGATGTCCCTTAATAC
>JAZPZN010000036.1:0-15343 GCA_045544715.1 Oscillospiraceae bacterium
CAAACGTTAGCCATCTATCGAGTTTGAAATTGAGTGTATCGTAGTCTCAATAGTTGCATCGATCAAGTCGGTGAGACTTAAATCATTAGACAACCATTGGCTGTAAAGCTCATTAAGAGGATACTTTAAATCATATAACGCTTTAGCCTGATTTTGCGGAAGTTCACTGAACTCAAAGTGAGATAGAAATTCTTTCTTGAATGTGATCTCATAAGCATAGTCAATAACTCTCTCAGGCGTGTGAAGCTTCATATGTGATATGAAGATGTTGTATTCCTTTTCTAATTTTTCATAAAGTAATTCATTATAATTTACTGACATGAATATAGTCTCCTTTTCTTTAAGCTATTTTTTGCTGTCCCCAGCGTATACGGAACTTGCCGTTTTCATCCTTATCTCTTTGCATAAGAAGAGAAAGAAGATCGTAATCAACACCAAACCGCTCGTAGACCGCATCAAGGTCAATATCCTGTCCTTTCATAAACAGGGTGAGTTTTTCTTTGTTTAAAACCATCTGCATAAGATTAGACTCAATGCTGCCTGCGTAAGTAAGGAAGTATATGTCCTTATACTCAGTAGATGTGTACCGTATAAACCGAAAATAGAACTGACTCATAGCAGAGTTGTTGTAGTGCAGCTCCGGTATTATTACCTTATTTACATACTCGAAATTAACACTGGACGGTAAGCTCTGCTGAGTACATAGCAGTATCCCGTTCTTACTTTCTTTCAAAGTCTGTCTTAACGCGCGTCGCTTGGCAAAAGTGGTTGTAGCACCTGTAACAATGAACAGCGGACGGTCAGGCAGATATTCCTCGAACGCTTTCCTGTAAGATTCCAGTACAGCCTTGTGACGAACACCGATAGCTACGATCTCGTCGGGCCATTGTGATACCATCTCAACAGCAGTCATTATTTTTACAGGAATATCGCCTGAGTACTCGTTAAGAGTATCGGGGGCTGCACTTATTCGCAGTAATAGTGATATCTGCTGAATAAGACGCATCATTGAATCCTTTCGCGAATTCCCTGTAGAAGCAAAGTAGTTGCTTCGCATAGTGTGGAAATCGTCAATAGCCTGCTGATAAACGCAGCGCTCATCGGGAGCGAAGTTTATGGGTACCTGATGAAGTCTTTTAATATCCTTGCCCACCACTTCCTCAAAAGTGCGTGTGATCACTGTCTTGCTAAGGATATCATTTAAAACATCGCTGTTATAAATATCCTGTGTTCTCTGACCAATGCCGAATACAGTAATGCGTTCAGGCAGATGAGATGAAGAAAAGAGTGAGTAACCTTTCTTGTAAGCAGGAATTGGTTGCCCGTAATACGGGTTGGGCTCTGCATCAGGTGAATCACTGTCGGATGAGTGCTTGTATATGTAGGTGTTTCGGGAGAGCATATTAATGGAATTATTGTACAGAAGCTCAAGTTGCGGCGCAAACTCCGCGATGTTGTTTCTTGTAGAAGTACCTGTAGTTAAGAGCTTATACTTGCATCTTCTAAAGCACTGCAGAACAGCTTTACAGCGGATACTGTTTGTGTTGGATATCTCGTCGCTTTCATCGAGAATGAGCTGCACGCGATTTCCAAGACAGCGCATCTTTTTATAAATCTGCTTTTTGTACTTACTTACCAGGTTGAGGGTAATGATAACGAAATCTCCGCACTTTATACTGTCAAGATCTTTCAGCTTTTCCACAAATACATAGGGAAGACCGTGGTTCTTTAGTACAATATCCCAATTGTTCCTTATTGATATGGCAGAAGATATGACCCATGTGCTGTGTACATTCTGCTTTGACATACGGTATAGTCCTGTGGTTATGCCTGCTATAGTTTTTCCGCTGCCCTGTTCCCATTGCAAGAGTGCATAACGCTTCTGCAGTACCAGATTAATATCCTTTCTTTGTACAGCATTGAGCCGTATTTCTTCCTCGTTCTCAGAATCCCACAGTGATAAATTTGACAGGTACTCTGCAATATTCTGATCTTCTGCCATATCTGCAAATGCCTTGTTCTGTGTGTCATATTCAAGCCTTTTACGGCGAAGCAGACGTTCATAGCCGGGATACCGTTCGAAACAGTTTTCAAGTACAGCAGAGTATATGGGAGTAGGCTCTTTCATTGCTGACGAAAGGGTACGTCGTGCTTTTGGGCTGTACCCTTTGTACGCAAAGCTGTATTTGTGTTTAACCAGCCTTATAGTGTCCTGATCAGGTTTCCTGTTTTGCCGGTTAAGTGTCCGCTTGAGGTAAGATAATACTTTGCCTTCAGTTAATCTCTTCTTGCACCAGGTCTCATATGTCATATCAGGTGGCTGCGATTGAGTGTAGAATGTGTGCAGATATTCACAGCATTTTGCATATCTGTCACAGACTGCAGGATGTACCTTTATCTGATATAACAGTTTCTGTACTGTATACTGAAACTCTGCAGAAGATGAATGAGCTTTGGCAAGTTCGCGAAGCACTTTGGCACTGTTGGATTCCAATGCGGACTTGGCAAAAGAGATAAGCTTCGTGTGAATTTTTGAGGCGTAGTCTTCAATCGCACTTAAGTTTGGAACTGTATACGTATACTCATTAATATATGGATGAGCCACATAGCCCGATATATCACTACGCTTCTGCCAAAACTGGAGTTTTGTAGCAAAACGTTTAACACCAAGAGCAGAAAATGCGTTTTCGGGCAGTAATACCTGACCGAGAAAGCTGAAATTCTTTTCCATTTCTTTTATCTGTTTTGCATCGGTAAAGTCATCAGACAGAAACGATGCAGGCACTATGATTGCCATTATCCCTAAAGGCTTTAATAGCTCACAGGCTTTACGACAGTAGTACAGCTGAGATAATATCTTTTCGCATTCATCTTCAACCCACCATTTAAGGTTAAACGGTGGGTTTCCAAGTACATAGTCGAAACGGACGTCAGGTTGATATGAGCGTATGTCTTTGCACTGGATATTTGCATCCGGGTACAGAAGCTTAGCTACCTTGTATGCTTTTATATCCAACTCGCATCCGTAAGCATTGGCTTCAACGGGTAGAAAATTAAAGAAATTACCCATACCGCAGGTGAGGTCTGCGATGAGATCTCCTGATGATGGTTTCAGACACGATACTACAAGCTCACAAAGAAGTGGGGAAGTAAAGAACTGTCCGTTTTCTATCTCTTTCTTATCCTCACTGTAATCGTGGTAATTATCGTAATCTTTACGATTCAAACCGTGAAGACCGCCGTCACCAGTGTATGCGTTGTAAATGTCTTCTTGTGAAATTCCTGAGGTCATCAGAGTTCCGCTGTCGATAAGATAGATGATTTTGTCGTTTATACTCTTTCTTTTATCCTGTGGTATTACACTGCTTGTGTAGGTATATTTCATTCAAAACACCTCGCTTATGACTTTACTGTGCCGAGATACTCTTCAATGAAGGTAATGGCCGCAGATTCGTCTGAAAACTTTAAGTCAACACGTCCGTTTTTGAATATACGTATCTTTGATATTTTAGTACGGAGTGGAAACTCGAAGGTGTCTGTATACTGCCTGCCCAGTGTGAAAAAAGTGTTAAAGTCGGCGGGGATGATAGTGAAACTGCCGGTCTCGTAGTGTATAATACCGCGAAGAATATTCTTCATGCCCTCACAAAGCTCCCAATCACCGTAAGAAGAGTCGCTGAACTGAACTACATTTTTCTTGCGCTCATATTTGGGACTGCCGTAACGCCATGCTGCAGAGCGGCATTTTTCTTTAAGTTCATATAGCGCCTGTTCCCATAGACCGTTACCGTCTGTCTGCTCAAATATCCTCTCAACAATATCCTCATACTTAAGGGTGATTGACAGAAGTTCGTTTTCATATTTCTCATATTCTTCGGCATTGTACGAATACCAACCGTAATCCGGCTTTTGGGGCAGTAGTGCCTTGGATATCTCGTACTGTGATACAGATATTGAGTAGGTATTATTAAAGTAACGTGTTACTTGTTCAATAAACTTACTGTGCAGGGAACATATCTGGTCATTTATTTTCGATTCGGACAGAGACAGACCGCTTAAATATACGGAACTGCCGTAATCACTTTCTGTAAGGAAAGCTGATTGATGCTCTGTTATGCTTTTCCAGAATTCTTTTAGTTTTTCCAAATCGGCTTTAGCTGTGGTGTATGCAGCCTGCTGTCTTTTGCAGAACTCTCTGTCTGTATCAGATATGCGGGTATCATTTTGTATTTCAATAGCATCGAATTTATCAATTAGTGTCATTTCTATAAAATCCTTTCAAAAACAAAAAGGGTATGTAAATCACATCACGTGTCATTACATACCCTTTAATATCATTACTTAACTCTGTTGCTTTCTCTTATATGTAACTGCCAATCGTCAAATCCTTTATATGCAGGATCCCAAACAAGCCGTTTACACTCAAGACCGTATTTTTGTGCTGTGAGATATATCTTCTCAGCCCCTTTTCTAACAGCAGGATTTGTAAGCTTATCCATATCAAGAGCTTCGACTATGAGCGTAGTCCCGTTTTGTTTTAAGTGTTCGAACACGGTGTCTAACTGCTGCGTGTTGTTGGCTCCTGCTGCGGCAATAAGTGTTTTGCCCGTAACAGCATGTGATATGTAGCCTTTCAATAGTCCTTCTGTAACGTATACGGTCTTTGCGCTTACATCACCTATGAACAGCATTGGACTTCCTGAAGAGGTGCCCATATTCTTTGAAGATGAGGACAGCCAGATATACTTAGCTCCCGATTTAGCAGATGTGTCGCCTTTGGGCTTTATAGGTACATCAAGCAATATCTGAATACCGATAATGAGCCCATCCCAGCTAACAGCAGGTATTAGAATACCTGCTGTTTTTGTGCTGAAATTAATTGTCCAGTAACCGTCTGCATGGAGATAAAATCCCGGTACACCTTGTACTCTGCAGCTACTCTTAATGAGATTAGCCGTAAGCTTTTTACAAAACTCCTTTGGAGGAGTGCTCTTAAAACCAAACTGTACTATCTGCTCATCTGAAAGACCGCGCTTTGGAGATTTTAGATGCTCTCTATGCTTTGGCGTAAGTGTGAGCAGTTTGAAAAGCTCTGAATATGTTTGGTGTACATCCTGCGCCGGTGCTCTTGGTGATTGCTGGGGTCCTTTAGGTGAAACGTTACTTGAACTGCTGTTTGGCAGTGCTTTGCATATATCACTGTATGCCTTAACTTCTGAAATCTTAGCTACCTTTGCATACAGCTCAAGCATGCCACCGTGTTCACCGCAATAGTTGCAGCGCCAGACATTCTTAGTAAAGTTAATGTTCATCTTACCACGCGTATCACCGCAGAACGGACAGTCTACATAGATACTGTCTGCAAGAGTACGGCGTATTTTAAGTTTAAGCAGCTTTACGATGTCCATTATTCCAAAAGGGAAGTGGGACATAACCATCAACCTCCATCAGCCTGCCATTTTGGCTTTCATCGATTCGAGCATTATCTGAGCTGCAGCTTTGACTATGTTGCTGCCTTTGTAGCCGCCGTAAACATAGAACTTAAGACTGGGTCCTCTCTTTTCGGCCACCTGAGCAATAGTCATACCGTTGCATACACCTGAGTCCACAACTATCTCGCAGGCATCTTCGTATGTCATAAGACTTAAAATCTCATCAACGGACATATCTGCTGTGTATTTAGGAGTGCTGTCTACTCGACACTCTTCGACAATATTCGACAAAACATCGTCTTTCTTAAACTCGATGATCTCAGCCTCTTTCTTGATTGGTAAATCGTTCGCTGTGTCAGAGGATATACCCTGTGGAGTAGATGAAACGGTGATATCCTGTTCTATTCTACTGTTTTTCGTCGAAAACGGCGCTTTTACAAACTGGATACCAAATCCGGCATCTGTAAGAGCGCGGTCAATGGCTCTATTTTGCGCTGTCTGAATGTAGCTTGGAGTATCACTTGTACACTCGATAGTGCAGCTCGAAACAGGCTCGGTATCGTTCTTGTCAAAGTAGATCTGTGCTTCAAATACGGCTAACTCTTCCGTTATCTTCTGTCTGTTGAGCTTGATCTTACCATTTGGGTAGGTAAGCCTGAACCACAGCTTTTTGTACTTCAGGTCAAGTACCATAGTTTTTTCACCTGTGCCGGGTGTCTCTGCTGTGTGCATGAGCTTGAGCGGGTCAAATCCCGGTACTTTGTTTAAGCTTGCAGCTGCGGGGATAAGGTCATACATGGTTGTGCTGTTGTCATTGTTATTCATTCGTGTAAATCTCCTTTCAAATAAACAAATATGGAATGCAGTGATGTTTTTCTTCACATAGCATTCCATTAACTGACTTTTTTCAATTCTTCTGTACTGCGTTTAAGTGTCTTGCAGTAGAGTCTGATTCTTGCACCTAAATATGTGTTTCGAAGGGTAATCTCATTGCGAGATGCTGCTACAAACAACATCTGCTTTTGACCTGCAAGGATTACTTTCTTCTTTGCTCTCGTTATGCCTGTGTACAGCAGATTACGGTACATCATTATCATGTGTGCTTTAACCATTGGCATAAGGACTATTTCAAACTCAGATCCCATGGCTTTGTGTATGGTCATAGCATAGGCAAGCTCCAGATGCTGCAGATCTTCCAAAGCGTAATCTATGAGCTTATCCTTTCCAAATTCTACAACAATGCGCTTGCCGTCGTCGGTGTTTTTGATCTGACGTATGAATCCTAAGTCACCGTTAGATACTTCCTTAGTATTCTTCGTCTGTATTACGCGGTCTCCTATACGAAAGCTTTTAATACCAAGTCTTACCTCATCGTCAAGAGAGGTAAAAGGATTGACAATCTCACGTATAGCAAGGTTCAGCATATCTGCAGAGGCAGAGCCTTCACTTCGAAAGGGAGAGAGTATCTGTACATTCTCAATGCCATGCTTTTCTGCTTCAAGGCAATAGCTTTCGATGAGTATATCTGCTGCTTCGGTTTGGCTTTTACAGGGCAGAAATATGAAATCATCGCCGTAAGCAAGACGTGCGTCTCCGTTGTTTATAATAGCTGCATTGTGTGATATGCAGCTGTCTTTAGACTGACGGAAGATATTTGTCAAAAATGTGACAGGGATAGTTTTACATGAGATTAGTTCTCTGAAAACATTACCTGCGCCAACGCTTGGCAGCTGATCGGGATCTCCTACAAGGATTATCTTTGCATCTTTCGCTATCCTCTGAAAAAGCTTACTTGCGAGCCACATATCCACCATACTGAACTCGTCAACAATAATGAGCTTTGCATCCAGTGGCTCTTTGTCCTTAGTATCGCTGAACTCGGTCTCTTCACAGATTAATCCCAATGCGCTGTGCATAGTCTTGGCATCATCGGATCCTGTGCTCTCAGCCATGCGCCTTGCAGCTCTGCCTGTGGGTGCCATGAGCATACACTTATCATCGGGATATATCTTGCGATATACTTCCAGGATTGTTTTAAGTACGGTTGTCTTGCCTGTGCCGGGCGCACCGGTGATTATGGACAGGTTGCTGCGAAAGGCTTCAAAGACTGCCTGTTCCTGTTTAGGGGACAGGCTAAGAGAAAACTCTTTTTTGACCTGCTCCAATACTGCAGATATATCTATTGGGATAATATCTTTTGCAATGATAGCTGCAACTTTGCGAGCTGTTTCATCCTCCTGAATAAAGCATTTAACAGGATAGATATTTTCTTTAGCGGCAACGAACTTACCTGACAGTATGAGATCGTTTAATGCGGCTTCAACTTCATCCCTGCGAACACGAAGCTCCGGAATGGGTACACGTTCATTCAGAAGTTTAAGTGCTGTTTTAATAAGCACATCTTTCAGAAGAAAAAGATGACCGCTATTGTTTTTCGCTTCGTCCAAAGCACAGTGAAGTGCGCCTTTAATTCGCATAGGATCGTTCAGCGTTGGATTTGTTTTCTGCACGATAGCATCAACTCGTTTAAAACCGAAGCCTGATATCTGACAAAGCTCAAATGGACTGTTTTGCAGGATATCCACACATTCAGGACCTAAACTTTCATATATCTTCATAGCTGTTTTCGGTGTCAGTTTAAAAGGGGCGAGAAGTGTCATGATGTTTCTAAGCGTCCTGCTCTCTGCATACGAGGTCTTTATCTCCGAGAGCTTGCTTTCAGTAATACCACGTATTTCAAGAAGTTTTTCGGGTGTTTTCTCGATAACCTCTATGGCGTTAACACCGAATTTACTGACGATCTCTTCTGCCGTCTTTCTACCGATACCTTTTACAAGTCCTGAACTTAGGTAATTCACCACTCCGAGCGCTGTTTGCGGAACTATTTCACGCCATGACTCCACTTGGAACTGTAAACCATACTTTCCTTTTACCCAATCCCCCACGAGTTCCAGCTGTACCGTGTCGGTAAGAGGCAGTTCGTAGCCTATGGCTGTGAAGCGTATATACCTGTCGCGGTAGTATCTCTTTGACCTTGCTTCTTCGGGTACAGAGGTATCTGTTGTTCGCATAATAACGATACTGTACTTATTTGCGGGATTGTGATATATCTTGCTGTCGTATGTGCCTATGATCTCCATAGGCGTTCTTCTTTCTTATCCATAATAATTCCTTTCTCAGGCTGCGTTTAGAGCCTGCACCTTTACATTAAACTTTCGAAACTCGGTAACGGTCACATATTCATCGTAGATATCCGGATGCAATAGTTTCAGCTTTTCAAGGTTATCCTTGTTGATACCTGTCTTGCGTATGGGATTATATGTAACTGTAAATGAACTGCCGTTATGCTCACATAAGGCCGTACAGCTTGTACCCATTTCGGATATGAGCCTTGCCTTGTATCTCTGCAGTTCATCGTTAAGCTTTTTAACTGTTTTCTCTGCGATTTTCTTTTCGTCCTGTACCTGAAGATACCGTATCAGGGTAGAGGTCATACCAAGGTCAAAGTTGACTATGGGTGCCATTTCATCTGCTGAGCTTGTATACTTTTTGATACTGTCCATAATGAGGTTTGCAGTTTCGGTATACTCGGGCGGTGCTTTCTTCTGTACATGCTCTTCCCAAAACATCTGTTCGAGAAATATCATTTCCTCTTCGAAATCGTAATCTCGTGTGATGCTGCGTATGATGACTTCCTCTTCTGTATTGCCGTACAGACAGCAGAAGAATACCCGGTCGACATCCATTACTGACATATAATGGCGTCCTTGCAGCTCGTAATAAATGGGTACTGCTTCTGCTCCGTTACACCACCAGTTATCCTTTGCATTGTAGTTTGTGGTCTTTATCTCCAAGATGGCTATACTGCCGTCGGGCATGACTACAAAGAAGTCTACATCTGCAAGCATAAAGGGGTGTTCGGGAGATCTGAACATTTTCTTCATTCGAAAAATCTTCAGGCCTGTTTTCTTGGCAAATATTCTGCCTACAAGGTCTTCAAGGAGATTACCCATCTCGAGCGCTACCCAGTTACTATCATCCGATATAGCTTCGATTCCTAACTTATCGTAATAGATATCCCTTGCTGTACGAAAGGGTGATACGCCCAGTATTGCTGCCACATCGCTGCCGCCGATACCTTGCCTGCGGTAGTTCAGCCACTCTTCACGTGATAACGAGTCTGTTTCAACTATTGTAATTGGATTTCGTCGTTTACGTTCTTCATCCATAGTCTCATCCTCGTCTGCGTGCTATTGGCACTCTGCTGCAGGGAAGCGGTGCGCACCGAGTTTTACAACGATTTCTGCACTGTGTTTCTTTCTCTCGATACGGTCTTGGCTTATTGTGTTTTACCTTTCTGCATTTTACTTTCATTCTAAAGATTCCTTTCTAAATATTCTCAAAGCCCGTATATACAGGGCATTTGGACAACAAAAAAGCGAGAATGATCCTTGTGAAATACACGTCCGTAAAAACGGACAAAGGTCATTCTCGCATTAAATCAGGCAAAGCCCTATATACACAAAAAGTGCCAGTATCCATAAGCGCACATAGTCGCTATAGTATTACTGACACTTAATTACAATACTAACAAAAGTGTGCTCCGAGGAGTTGAAAAGCTCTACGATTGCTCGGAAACTGCACATGTTGATTATATTGTTAGTATATCAGTTTGGGGGTGGTGAGTCAAGTGGGGGAGGAGGTTAAGTAAGAAGGTAGAATTTAATAAGTGCTCTTCATTCTACGATGCTGTTATCGGCAAAAATTAACGAGAAAGTATACGATGTTGGTTGAGATTTTGCCGATAATGTGGTATAATAATGACAAGAAAACTTGCAGGGAGGTAACTATGGAATACGTATCTGTTGCAAAAATGGCTGAAAAGTGGGGTGTTTCCGAACGAAGCGTGAGAAATTACTGCGCTCATGGCAGAATTGCCGATGCGAAGCTTATCGGCAAAACTTGGTACATTCCGGAAAACGCTCATAAGCCGGACCGTGTCAACAAAAAGAAAGATACCCCATCCTTGCTGCAGATCTTGCGTGAACAGAAAGTGGCTAAGATGAGCGGTGGTATCTATCATAAGATTCAGATCGACCTGACGTATAACTCCAACCATATGGAGGGCAGCCGACTTACCCACGACCAGACACGATATATTTTTGAGACCAATACCATCGGTTTTGAAAACGAATCTGTGAATGTGGATGATATAATCGAAACATCTAATCACTTCCGCTGCATTGATATGGTAATCGATCAGGCAAGCTCTGTGCTGACTGAGAAGTTTATAAAGGAACTGCATTTTGTTTTGAAGACCGGTACAAGTGATAGTCGCAAGGATTGGTTTGCTGTGGGTGAATACAAGAAGCTGCCCAATGAGGTAGGCGGCAATGATACTGCACTCCCCGAAAATGTTGCCGGTGAGATGCAAAAGCTGTTGGCAGACTATAATGCGCTGCCTTCCAAGACTTTTGAGGATATCGTAGCATTTCATGTGACATTCGAACGTATACATCCCTTCCAGGATGGAAATGGTCGTGTAGGTCGTCTGATCCTTTTTAAGGAATGCCTGAAGCATAATATCGTGCCGTTCATTATCGAGGATAATCTGAAACTGTTCTACTACCGAGGTCTCAAAGAATGGGATCGCGAAAAAGGCTTCCTGATGGACACCTGCTTAACGGCGCAGGATCGATTTAAGGTATATTTGGATTACTTTAGAATTGGGTACTGACATAGCGTGGTGAACCAAACCTGAAATAGAGAAAGGGGATTCAAATGAAAAAGATAATAAATGCTGTCATTGTGTTTTGGAATAGAACAGTATGCTTGATAAAACACGTTGGTATTCTCATTAATAATATTTATCGAAAAGCATCTGTAAAAACAGACTTCATCGATCTTGCTCCTACCAATGATGTAACAGAATGTACAGAGCATATAAAGGCATTACATTGGGCAATTTCTAATCCAAGAGTAAAAAACATAGCGCTAACCGGCCCGTACGGTTCTGGAAAAAGCAGCATCATTCAAACTTTTCTTCAAAATTCGCCTATGATTCGCGATAAGAGCATACAAATATCACTGGCAACATTTTCTGATAAAGACGGTCTTGCAACGATAGACATCGAGGAAGGAATATTGAAGCAACTGTTTTATAAAGTGCAGCAAAGGGATATTCCTCAAAGCAGATATAGAAAGATACATAGGGTAAGTTACGGGAGAGTTCTTTTCGCGACCGTACTTGCTGCAGTATTTTCCGCTGCAGTTGCATTTGTCTTTTGGCCATCTGCATTTGATTTTGTTCACCAATCCGTGGTTGAGGCCGGAAATAAACTTAATTTGTTGCCTTGGTTTGCGTTGTCGATTGCAGCAGTCTTGCTTATTGCAGTCATATTGGTGCTTGCAAAAATAGTACAGCTATGCGCATTCAAAGTCACTGTTAAAGATGTAAAGCTTCCAAAGGAAGTTGGAACTGTTTCAATCGAGCCAAAGGAAAGTGAAATATTAAACAAAAAAGTTGATGAAATTATTTATTTCTTTGAGGAAACATCCTTTAGAGTTGTATTTTTTGAGGATTTGGATAGATTTGACGATCCATCAGTATTTGTCAAGTTAAGGGAAATAAACACTCTCCTAAACAATTATGATGCGATTAAAGAAAAGGTAGTATTTGTGTACGCCATCAAGGATGAGATGTTTACAGGTACGGAGCGTACAAAGTTTTTTGATTTTATA
Organism: Oscillospiraceae bacterium; assembly: GCA_045544715.1. GTDB lineage: Bacteria > Bacillota > Clostridia > Oscillospirales > Ruminococcaceae > CAG-115. Next base: position 12,174 of record JAZPZN010000036.1, read on the forward strand.
ATTCCGGTGATTCCTATAATAAACTCTACAAACTCTGGAGAAATCCTTTTAGATCTCTTAAAAATAGAGAATGGTATTTCCGATAAACACAATATTACTCAAGACTATATTCTTGATGTAGCGCCATTTATTTCTGATATGAGGGTTCTATATAACATTTATAATGAGTTTTTACTATACAAGCAGACAATCAAAATAAACCAAGGCCTAACAACGCTTGATGATAAGATTTTGATGTCACTAATCATATTCAAGAATATTCAACCAGATCAGTTTGCGTTGTTGCAAAATGAGGCTGGACTTGTTAAGAGTGCATTTAATTTTAAATCGGCATACATTGATAGGCGCAAAGCAGAAATAAAAAAAGAAATTGACGAACACACGTGGATACTTGACAGTATCGATCACGATGTTTTGGAGAGCAAAAACGAACTGAAATATGCTATGTTATGTGCTGTTACTGGTTGGAACGGGATGGCATATAGTCTGAGAAGAAACGGTTCAGGCAATATATATGCCAGTAAGATTCTAAGGGATGATTATAATCTTGTGGATTTATTACAAACAGGACAATGGTACATTGACTATTCAGGAACTGATGGAAGTAATAAACATATAACACTAACAGATTTACATGAAATTTGCACCCCATATATAAAGCGTTTTGAGTATTTGCAGTACTCTACTGCAGAAGAAAAAACACGCAGAAAAGAAGAAATTGCAAGGCTGGAATTAGAAGCACAACAGCTTTCTACATTGTCGTTACAAAAATTAATCGAAAAATTTGGATCAGCGGAAATATTTTATGAAAATAAAGGAACTGCTGAACCGGAAGAAAGTACATTAGGTGATAAAATCCGGGCGAACAAATTACTGGAGTTTATGCTGCGCAAAGGCTATATTAATGAAGAATATGCAAACTATATTAACTACTTTAAAGGAAACAGCCTAACTATATCAGATATTAATTTCATAATGTCAATTAAAACCCAAAGGCCAAAGAATTTTTCTTATCAGCTATCAACCGGGAAACTTGATCAGCTTATATCAAAATTACAAATACACGAATTTGCAGAAAGAGCGATCCTTAACTTTGATTTGCTGGAGCACATGCTGTCTAGCCGTAACTATGATGATAAATTGAAAGTTCTAATGCAGCAGTTGGCTAATGAATCAAAAGATAGTTGGTCTTTTATTAATGAATTCATTGATAAAACAGATCAGGACAAACGGTTTATTAGGTTGCTGGCAGAGGCATGGCAGAAAATATGGGATGAGATATATCACAACCATATACTTACGTATGATCGAAAAATCCAGTATCTGAATTTGTTCTGTTTTTACCTTAACAATGAACAGCTCTGCGCGCTCAACAAGAATCAATTGCTGACACGTTTCTTTGTAGAAAATGAAGATATCCTGAAAAAAATCCCAGCTCCGGTAGTAGATAGACTGAAGGATATTATCCCAGCACTTAATATATCGTTCACTAAACTTGATATTAGTGATGTCCCAACCTCATTGTTGGATTTTATATTTGACAATTGTTATTACGAACTCAATCCTGATATGATCAGTACAATTGTTGCATATAAGAAGGCTTCAATGGGCGAATCTTTAAACACCCAGAATTACACTGTATTACTGCACCTAGGATATCAGCCCCTTCTAGATTACGTACATCGTAATTTTAAGTCATATATTGAGAATATTGTTTTGAGGGAGCATAATACAAAAGAATCTAAACAATCGGTAGTGGAAATGCTGGATATATGTATCGATGAACTGGAACTTTGTGAGAGAATAATTGAACACATAGACTTTAAACTGGATTCCATTACCGAGGCGTGTAAGAAGCATATTGAAGACAATGGCGAGAATGTTCAAGCTGTGTGGGATATGCTCCTAAATAAAAATAAGGTAACGGTATCCTGGGATGGTGTTTATGGCTATTGGAAAATTTTTGGATTAACCGAGGTCTTATGCGATTATATTAAGAGAAATGCTGATAATCTAGCAAAGAAGGATGCAGCATGTTTAACGGATGAATTTAAAGAAAGTGTTATTCTCTCTAAAATTGATATAGAAGCTTTTGCCAAAATACTGTCTCGGCTGCGGATGGATACATTTACGATTGAGTTAGAGAAGATTGGTATCGAAAAGCTCACTGTAATGGTAGAGAAACAAAACTTTGACTTTACTGTGGAAGACTTTGAGGAGATGAAAGAGTGTGCACCTGATTTGTGTGCGCCATACATACTGCTTAACCAAGTGGATTTTGCGGAAATGTTTGATCAAATATCTCTTCCTATTGCCGTGTTCGAAGCATTAATACTCAGTGATAATCTATTGATCCCTCTCAAGAAAAAAGTTCTTGAGAGGGACGGCGCGGAATTAATGACAGAAATAGTAGCAAACCATTTGTGCAATCTGGATATAGTTATTAGCAGAGAAGTATTTGCAACTGCTTGGGAACTGTTGAATAATGAAAGAAGTAAAAAAGAGTTCCTTTTCCGCCATTTAAATGAACTAGTATTGGATGATTTCGAAAAATACCTTGTAACACTCGAGGGTCCATACAAGAATCTAGAAAGAAAACCTTATCGACACGAGGAGCTTATTCCAGATAATGAAGAGAACAGAAAACTAGTCGACAGATTGAAGTCCTTACAGTACCTTACAAGTGCGGAATTCGAAATCCAAACTCAGTATAATCCCAAGAGCGAGATTCCGGTAATACGATGTAGAGTAAAGGCCAAACAACCAACATCTATTAAATAACGAAAAGAACCTCGTTCATTAGGACGAAGTTGCAGCAGTTCTATTATGGAACAATAGCTACACAAAAAATACCTGTCCGCGGCAGCTTCTGCCATAGACAGGTGTTTTTTTGTGCATTGTATTAGACTATCATCTTGATGGTAAAGTCGACGCTAAAGAAGTAGGTGTTCGTCCGATACATATTGGGTGGACCTAATCGGGGTCGAACTGAAGACCTTTCGGAGATGAACCGAACGATCTACCAGCTGAGCTGCGGGTACAAATTGCTGCTTTTTACTTTTTTAGAATATAAACATATAATTTTCATTAGAGAAACATTGACAACCACAAAATAATGGTTATACTGATACTAATTGATACTAAATTATATCATGGAGATGCATATGGAT
>JAZPZN010000037.1:0-49891 GCA_045544715.1 Oscillospiraceae bacterium
GTCTTAACTCCCTGTCCATCTCCAATGCGGCATATCTGTCCGCATGGACTAATGACTGGGCTGAGATACCCACAGACGAGGTGCTGTTTGAAAAGCATCTCAATGATCTCTGTGAGAATGAGAGCTGCTCAAAAAAATAACATCCGCTCATGGAGAGAGCATAGATAAGCTCCGTGAGCGGTGGAAGGTCAGATGGTGATACATATTGCCATCGGTCTTTACAGAAAGGAAACGATCATGAAGAAAGTTCTGACGTCTATTATGGCTGTGGTATTGGTCATGTCTTTTACAGGATGCAATACACCTTCTGACGAGAGTCTGCCGCAGGATGAACAAAATACTGCTGCCACTGATGTAACGCAGGAAGCAGCGGATGCAGCTGAGCCTCTTTCCATCCCTGTCGCCATGGTCGACGGAGATATCGACATGGAAAAGGCAATGGCATATCAGACGGATATCGATGCACTGGTAGCATCTCTTGAATCAAAGGAGATAGACCCATCAAAGCCCGTATCCGAAAACTCTAACGAGGATACACTGGCGGTATTCGAGTTCCTGCGCAGTATTTACGGCAAGCAGATACTGACCGCACAGCAGATGAAGAACGATGACTGCCTTGAGGATATCGCCTATTACGACAACACAGGCGATATGCCCGCAATGAAGGGCTACGATTTCAACCGCTGCATGGGCTCTAGCCCGAGTGATGTCATGGTCGACGAGGCTATCGAGTGGCACAACGAGAGCGGCGGATTAGTTACCTTTACATGGCACTGGAACGTTCCCCGAGATATAGACAATCCTGATATGGGATATGCCTTTTATCAGGAGGAGATAATCAACTGGAGCCAGATAAATGCTGTGACACCAGGAACGAAGGAATTCGAACAGGTCATCCGTGATATCGATCTTATCGCAAGCAAGCTGCAGAAGCTTGAAGCGGCAGGAGTAACGGTGCTGTTCCGACCATTGCACGAGGCAAGCGGATCATGGTTCTGGTGGGGCATTCAGGATAGGAGCACTGCAGAAAACCAGGTATTCCAGAAGCTGTGGTATATGATCTTTGACCGTATCGAGAATTATCACAAGCTTACTAATATCATATGGGTATGGAATGGTCAGACTAAGCACTGCATGGTGCACCCTAATGCCTACGATATTGCGGGAATTGATTTCTACGGCGAGATAAACGATCACTCGGCAAAAGCAGATCAGTACAAGAAGCTCAACAGCATGAATGCAGACAGCGGCAAGATGCTGGCGCTTTCGGAATGCGGTTGCATCCCTGATCCCGAGGATTGCAAGGAAACAGGCGCTATGTGGCTGTATTATATGCTGTGGAACGGCGAATTTCTCTGCGAAGCGTCCGCCAACGGTGCGGTGCTGACCGATTTCAACGGAACACCATCCATAAACAGCGAGAGAATGAGCGTGGAGATGCTTCAGAGCTACTTTGAAAGCGAATACATCGTGACTTATTCCGATCTACCGGGACGCTTTATCGCAGGTAAAGATCTCCCTTCCAAGCTGAAGGTATGGGAATACTTTAAGTTGGAATAGCTTTCAGAATTGTCATCGATGACTATTTGGTAAGACTCGCACAAGAAAAAATCAGAAGCCCTCAGTCTGAAAGATATGAGGGCTTTACTGTGTTTTTAAGGTGTGCTTTTCGTTGAAGAGCCGTTTGTTGTAAATGCTCATTTGCGAATTAACGTCCGTAAAACGTGTCCGAAAACTCAGGTGTGACCACGGGGTGCCGTTTTGCGGTGATCATCTTTTTTCGGGTGCGATGAAAGTGTGAATTTTACTGTTCATTTTTGGGCAGAAAAACTGTGTTTATATGATAGTTTGCCATCGACACTCACCAACGAGCTAAAGGAGTAATCTATATTTTAAAAAATGAGTGCGAAAAGTCGCACCTGAGATAATCAGGCTGACGGATGAGCTGATGAAATAAGGGGTACATCAGCTTGAATGGCGAAGCATAACGCAAGATATATCGATAAGAAAACCGTTGCAATTTAGTCTTATGTGGACAGTAGTTGCAATGGTTTTGTTTTATATTGTGGTATTACATTTTACAATGCATAAAAAGCTGTAGCTGATTGTATCAGTTGCGCTGCTTATGGGGTTTAAGCTGATAAGAGCGATCTTGTGCTGATGTTTTAGCAACCTGTTCGGATAGTGAATATATAAAACCCCCGTATTATCTTACGCAACCCAGCTGGGTTTTGTCGTATTATTTCCTGATTATTTAGGCGAGAAAACAGTGTGCGAATTAGTTATACACGAAAACAACAAAATCATATTATGATTTTTGACAAAAATGTAGATATTAATAAAAAATGTTTTTGCAAGTAGCATTTTACCTCAAAATGTGATATAATCAAACCGGCAACATTATAGTTGCAAAATAATGTAATAAGGAGGTAATATTTATGAAACTTCGCAAGATAACATCGTTGTTTACAGCTTCTGTAATAGCAGCAACATCGATGTTTGCGGATTTCCCTGCTGTGATAGCACACGCAGAGGAAGGTGCGTGGATCGGCAACGGTTATGGCTCATTCAGCTATACGCAGACCAGCGGTCAGATAATACCGCTGGAAATTGACACAACTGACGTTGATTGGGACACAATAAAGTACATCAGTGCGGATATTTCCGCAGATGGTAATGTCAATCCTTACCTTTGCGGCTACGAAGGCGCAGTCGAGGATGGTGTATTGATACGTGGCACCGAATCATATATGGACGGCGGCGAAACCACCGTGTATTTATATCCCACAACAGAGATGGGATGGGTCGGTGTTGATTTCTATGATGTTTGTGATAACGGTTCAATGGAGGAAGGCTGCACTGTTACAGTAGATAACATCACTTTTTCTGCGGATAATCCTGAAAACACCTGGTATCCTAACGACGAAGGCGGCTACACTGCCAATATAAATGGTGCTATGGAGATAGATGCGCTGCCTATCGACACAAGCGATGTTGACTGGGAGAATACCCAGTATATCAGTGTTAAGTTCACGGCAGACGGCACAAGTATGCCAATTCTCGTTGCTGAGGACAGCGATGATATATGGACTCCAGGTAAGTCGGTTTGGATGGATAACGGCGGTGAGACCATTGTTTACTTCGGAACTGAGGGACAGGAGTTCCAAAATCTCCGATTAGAGCTTTGGAAGATCTCCGATGGCGAGATGACGGTTTCGGAAATAACCTATCATGATACACTGCTTACCGACATCTGGTATCCTATGGGGGATGCATGGGTGCTCAACCGTGGTACAGCGGAATCCTTTGAAGAATTCACCATTGACCGAGGCGGCGTAGAGGACTGGAGCGCTGTCAAGTACATCAGTGCAGATTTCACCACTGACGGCAAGGCTTGCGCAGTCATCGGCGGAAATCTGGGCGAAGGCGAAAATTGGGTAAACGGTGTCCATAAAAATATTAATAATGGTACTGGTACTCTTTACCTTGAAACAAATGGTGCAGAGGTAACATGGGCAAATCTTCAGCTCTGGAATGCATACTTCACAGGTGAGAAGGACGAAAAAGGTGAAGATATCGGCTATCCTCTTGAGGAGGGTCAGCGTGTTGAGGTAAGAAATATCACCTTCTCCACCGAGGAGAAGACCACAATCACCGGCGAGACCAACACATGGTTCGAGCAGGATGGCGTGTATTACTACATCAACGGCGATACCGCTATTCCCCAGAGCGAGGCGCTTAATTTCCCGATAGATATCTCCTCTGTCGCAAGCTGGGAAGGTATCACAGAGATAAGAGCAACCGTTGAAGCTATCAATGGCGTTGCTAATTTCTGTATCGCAGGCGACATCGGAGGGAACTGGACAAACGGCGACGACTCTTATATGGAGGGCTACAGGACTACATTATCCCTGCCCACGAACGGTCAGGAAGTAACCAGGGCCGAAGTGTCTATATGGGGTATCAACGATGAAGGCACTGCTCTCGAAGCAGGTTCCATCATCGCTATAAGAGATATAGAGTTCGTAGGCGAATACAGCGAGAAGCTCGACTGGTACGCCAACGAAAACAACGACTGGGTATTCTCTGCCGATCAGGATCTGTTATGCGGAGATGACTGGAGCGATGTTCCCAACCTTGATATCGACATTTCCTCTGTTGAGGACTGGTCCGAGATCAAGTATGTATCTGTAGACATCAGCAGCAACGGCAGTATCTCTGCAGGTCTTGGCGGCGGTATCGTCAACAGTGAAACAGGCGATGAAGAATGGACATGCCCCGAGGGTGTGTATTTCACCGACGCAGGAGCTACCATTTATTTCCCGACAAACGGTCAGACATTAAATTATCTGACTCTTATGCTGTGGCCTGTCGATGATAACAATACCGTGCTTTACGGCGGTTCAGAGGTCGTTGTAAGCAATATCACCTTCTCCACAGAGGAGAGGACCACCATCACAGGCCCGCTCAATACATGGTTTGAGCAGGACGGCGTGAATTATTACATCAACGGAAGTGAGCCTCTCTCCGAATTTGATCTTGAAGACTTCATTATCGATGTTTCCTATGTTGAGGACTGGAGCAATATCCTTGCTGTTGAGGTGGATGTTGAGTCTGTCAGAGGCAACGCTCTTATCAACCTCGGCGCAGCTGTCAGCGAAGGCAATCTGTGGCTCAGCGACTACAATAACCTGCACAACGCAAGGACAACTCTTACGCTGTATGTGGGCGGTCTGGAAACTGACCAGCTGGCGGTAGAATTCTGGCCGATGAATGAAGAATATCATCTTCTTGACGCAAATGGCATAGTCGCTATCAAGGATGTCAGATTCGTTGAGTTCACTGAAACAGACACGTGGTTTGAGTGCGACGGTGACTGGTTCTATAAGAACGGCAGCGAGGCTGTTCAGAGCATACCTGATCTTGAGATCGATCTCGAAACATACAATGACGAAGCGCTCCCCTGGTATGAGATCGAATTTATCAATGCGGCTGTATCTTCCAACGGTGCTATCAGCCCTGTTTTCGGCGTAAACAAGATAATCAATGACGAGTGGTGCTGGCGCGTAGGTGTGAGCGCACCCACAAACGGCGGCACGACCTATCCCTATTACAGAACAAACGGCGATGAGCTCGGCTCTGTGTGCATCACGTTCTGGGGCATGGGCGAGAACAATAACGTGCTTGAAGCAGATCAGTGCTTAAGCGTTCATAACATCATGATCTCCGATCTGGATCCTCCCTTTGTTGTCGACCAGTGGGCTGATGACGGAAACGGCAAATGGTATTATCGGGGTGATGAGGACGGCAGCCATATCTGGAGCTATAACATCGACCTGAACGATGTTCCCGTTGATAATTGGGAAAACATTCAGTACATCAGCGTAGATGTTCAAGTCACTGAAGGTAATGTAAAGCCTCATTTCTCCACCAGCTTCGGCGGTGCGTTTACAACAAGCAGCAGCAAGACTTTCTCGGGCACTGAATTTGAAACCCTCTACTTTGAGACCAACGGCAGAGTTCCCGAGTGGCTGAATATCGATTTCGATGTGGCTAACGATGACGGTCTTGCTATCCTTCCCGGCGCAACAGTCTACATGAAAAATTTCGTGTTCTCCACTGAAGCACTGGATCACTCCAACCTGAAGGATATGTGGTATCAGGAAAATGGCAACTGGTGCTTTGTAAAGGGCGACAGCAACGGCGATGTAAGCGAGATCAACATCGACACATCCTCTGTCGAGGACTGGAGCAAGATAAAGTACATCAGTATGGATGTTACCGTATCCGATGGCAACATCGGTCCTGCGGCAATGGCTTCCGTAGGCGGTATGCATACATCTACCGGCAACAAGAACTTTACAGGTACACAGACACTTTACCTTGTAACAAACGGCAAGAACACCGAGAGCCTTTCTGTCAGCTTCGTCGGCGTTAACGAGGACGGCAGTGCGGCTCTTGCAAACGCAGCTATCACAATTAGCAATATCACATTCTCCGAGGATGAAATGGATTATTCTATCCTGAAGGATCAGTGGTATGAGCTGGATGATGGATGGCACTATCAGAAGGGCAATGAAAGCGGCAATATCGATGGCATTAGGGTCGACACATCCTCTGTTGAGGACTGGAGCAAGATAAAGTACATCTCCACAAGGATCTCTGTATCCGGAGGCTATATTGCTCCCAAGTTCAATACCAATATCAACGGCAATTTTGTGGAAGGCGGAAATAAGACCATCGACGACTGCAACCTTATCTTCCTTGTAACAAACGGTCAGACTCCCGAAGATATCTTCATTGATTTCTATGGCCTCTGGCAGAACGATGGCAACGCAGTAGCAGCAGGTGCTGAGATCGTTGTTGATCCTGTTTATTTCTCCGAAAAACCCCTCGACTACAACGAAATGCAGGAGGAGTGGTATCTCGGCGAAGACAACGCATGGCACTATAACAATGACGATGTAAGCGGAGACATCCTTGAGCTTCCCATCGACATGGAGTCTGTGGACTGGAGCGAGATCAGATATGTCAGCGCAGATGTATCCGTTTGTATCTACGGCAGCGACGCTGTCGTTACGATCAACCCTGCATTCTCCGCCGGTTTCAATCAGGAAGATACATCGGGTAACAGCAAGCTTATAAGCACTACATCTCCCGATACTATCTACCTCAAGACAAACGGTCTGACACCTGACTGGCTGAATATTTCCTTCCTGTGGGCAGACGGTGAGATCGCAGTTCCCGCAAATGCGCATATCACTATCAGCAATATCACATACTCAAAGAACGAGCTTGATACCTCTACAGTAAAGAACGAGTGGATACAGGATACCACAACAGGATACTGGCACTACAACAACGGCTCCGTTGATCGTGACACCATCAATCCTCTTAATATTGATGTGAACTCTATCGAGGATTGGAGCACGGTCAAGTATATCAGTGCATATGTCACTGTAACAGGCGGAAATGTAAACCCTGTATTCAACTATTTCTGCGATGGTACATGGTTCGAAGGCAATAACAATAATATCTTCATGGATGAGGAGACCAACACCGGAAGCGGAATCGTATACATCCTGACACACGGTGATGTTCCCGAAGAGCTTAATCTTGGTTTCAACTGGGTAGAGGACGGCGTCGCAGTATACGCAGACAGCAGTATTACTGTAAGCGATATCTACTTCTCCACCCAGGAGTTTGACTATACTCTGGTAAAAAACAAGTGGGTAGGAGACGAAGACGGCAACTGGTGGTACACCAGCGGCGATAAGGATATCGTATCTGCTGACCTGCTGAACATTGATATCAGCGAAGTTCAAAACTGGGAAGATTTCACCTATATCAGCGCAGACGTAACAGTAATGGGCGGAAGTGCTGTGCCTGTTTTCTGCTCAAATATCGACGGTGAATATCGTACAGGTACCCAGAATATCATTGGCGACGGCGAAACAGCTACCATCGTTATCCCCACCTGCGGAAAAACTCCCGAATATCTGGATATCGAGCTGTGGTGGGGAGATGATGGACTGGCATTGACCGCAGGCACCACCGTTGTGATCAGCAACTTATTACTCAACTCGGATCCCGTTAATGTCAAAGAATTCTGGTATGAGTACCCCGACGGCACCTGGAACTATGTTGACAGCGGCGACGGCTACGGCGATAACGATCTCCCCCATACGATAGTATCGGACATGAGCGCTGATACCAAGTATATAAAGTTTGATGTTACCGTTGACGGCTATGTTGATGTGAATGTTAATCTCTTCGAGGAGGACGGTTCGTTCAGGGACGCATATCCGCAGCATATTGAGGACGGAAAGGCTACGATCTATGTATTCACCTATGGCGGTGCATGGAACTTTGCTGACCTTAACATCTGTGATATCAGTGAAAATGCTATCATCACCGTAGACAACATCGTTGTAAGCAACGAGGATATCACCGATTACGAGGATATCACAGGTCAGTGGATCCAGACAGGCGAGAAGTCCTTCTACTACAACCACGGCGACAACGAGGCAGGCTACGTTGAAGGTCCCTTCCTGATGGCAAATGACATCGACATTTCTGATGTACAGTCTGTCAGCATCACAGGTAGATATGAGAACGAGAATTTCGGCACTATCAAGCTTGCGGTTTCAGGTACTGACGCAACCACCGAGTGGAATCCCGGTCTCAACTTCCCTCTGGCTACAACAGAGCAGACCATTACAAGATATTATCGTGGTATGCTCAAGACAAATCCCATGCTGGATGCATCTTGTATTACTCCCGGCACAAAGATCTACGTTTCGGATATCACTTTCAACTACGATGATGTTCCCGAAGCAGAGGTAGCAGAAGGCGAGACCCTTCTCGATGATAACAATACTGCACTCACCGAGTGGGGCGTTCAGCATGATGTTTCGTATCCTGTGCTTGCTGATCTTGAAAGCACTGGAACATTGAAGATCTATGCAGAGAAGCTCGATGGTTATGAGGATAACACTATCTGGGCTGCATGGAACGTTTGGGGCGATCCCGAAATCAGTTTCAAATGGGTTACAGAGGAGCCTGAGGCACTTACAGGTTCCGTATATGAGGTTCCCGTAACAGAGACAGAACTTGCATACATTAAGGATAATCCTTACGAATGTTACTTTGCTGTTCAGGGCTGCGGAATAAAGATCACTAAGATCGTATTTGAGAAAACTGGTACAGCTGAAGCTCCTACAAACGTTAAGGCAATAGCAGGTGATGGACAGGTAACGTTGACATGGGATAAGGTGAACGGCGCAACAAAGTATGCTGTTTCCGTCTATGTCGGCACAAAGTACAACACACTCACAACTACACTTACAACAAACTCCTACACCGTTACAGGTCTTACTAATGGTACAACATATCAGTTCCTTGTGCAGGCTTATGTAAATGGAAAGTGGAGCACATTCACCATAGCAGACCATATTTTCGCAACCCCCACGGCATAATAACAATGACCTCCGCATCGAAATGGTGCGGAGGTCTTGCTTCCTTGATATTGATGGTGTAATGTTGTATAATTGGGTAAGGTTAAAATACTCATGAGATGCGTATTGAGCCCCTTGGTCACTGTGCAGTTGCAGCTGTTCGGTGACCTTTTCCTTTTTCATAGCAGCTTTGACGGTATTCAGCACAAGGTTTACCGTCTGTTCTGTACCAGTCTTGTAAGCGACAATGCTATTATCATACAGATCTCTGATCATCGAAAGATACAGAATGCCTTGCTCAGTCTTTATGTATGAAATATCCGTTACCCACTTTTCATTCGGGCGTGTAGTGCTGAAATTTCTGTTAAGCAGATTAGGATAACGATGAAGCTGCTGACTCATTACCCGATACCTACGATTGCGACGAATGCAAGACAAAAGATTGTATTTGTTCATTAATCGCAAAATAGTTTTTGGATTAAGCTTGATACCTTTGTTTTTAAGCATTTGTTGGCAGCAGATCTGCAAGGCACTTTTATTGCACCTGTATTTGAGAATGAATATGATCTGGAAATCAGGCAAAAAAGAATGGACGCCTAACTTGTAAGCGTCCAAATAGGTAAAAATTCCCGTTTTTAAGACAAAATAACCCGAAAATCCTTTAGATGTCTTTAGATGCTCGTGAGCATACGGGAAAAAATAAAAGGCTCTGTTTCGCACAACAAAGCCTTTTGATTGGTCTGAGTGACAGGATTTGAACCTGCGGCCTCTACCACCCCAAGGTAGCGCGCTACCAATCTGCGCCACACCCAGTCATCCAACGCATATTATTATATCACCAAAAAAGTGATTTGTCAATACCTTTTTTCAAAAAAACAAAAAATTTTCATATTTATGAGATATCGGGCAGTTGTTTGGTGAGATCGTTTTTATTTTAGGATATGATCGATAGCATCAAAATGTAGATAAATCCATGCATTTTTGCTTGACAATGCAAATATTGTTTGGTATAATTAATCTGCATAGATTTTGGAGAATGGTTTGCTGTGCCCGTATATCGCAGCATCTGCCCTCCTATGAAAGGAGCATCAGCAGCTATGAGTACAGCAAGGATGTCAGTTGCACGTGCAATGGTCGAATGTCTGAAGGCTGAGGGTATCAGCATGGTATTCGGCTATCCAGGTGCGGCTATCTGCCCGTTTTATGATGAGATATACAATACAGATATAAAGCATGTGCTGGTGCGCCATGAGGTCAACGGAGGCCATGCAGCAAGCGGCTATGCAAGGATATCGGGCAAGCCCGCAGTGGCGGTCGCAACAAGCGGCCCAGGTGCCCTCAACCTCATCACTGCCATTGCCACCGCCTATATGGACAGCATCCCGATGGTGGTTATAACAGGTCAGGTAAACACCGACCAGATCGGCAGAGATGTTTTTCAAGAGGCTGACATTACTGGCTCGGCTGAGCCTTTCGTGAAGCATAGCTACCTTCTTAAAGACCCTAAGGATACCGCAAGGGTGTTTAAGGAGGCATTCTACATCGCAGGCAGCGGCAGGAGAGGGCCTGTCCTTATCGATGTCCCCTTCGATGTCCAGAAGACCGAGATAGATTTTGAGTACCCGCAGGTGGCTGAAATACGCAGCTATCGCCCCAGCAGCGTCGGCAACGGCAATCAGATAAAGCGTGTCGCCAATGCACTTGCAGAGGCGAAAAAGCCCGTCATCTGCGCAGGCGGAGGCCTGTTTACGGGAGATGGTGCGAAGCTCATGCGTGAGTTTGCAGAGCTTACCGATATTCCTGTCATCTCTACTATGATGGGGCTTGGTGCAATTCCCACTGATAGCCCTCTTTATTATGGTATGCTGGGTATGCACGGCTGCAAGTCTGCAAACTATGCTGTAAATCACTGCGACACCTTAGTGCTGATGGGTGCAAGAGTGGGCGACAGGGCTATTGCGGCAATGCAGCAGCGTGACGACTTTAACGTCATACATATAGATATCGACCCTGCGGAGATAGGCAAAAATATCTGCGCCGATATCCCGATAGTCGGCGATATCACGCTGGTATTAGGTCAGCTTCTCGAGGTGGTGAAAGCCCCGATGAAGCACGACGACTGGCGTGCAGAGCTCGACAAAAACCGCATGGATAATGAGATCATCCCCGCTGCTGAGGGATACATCAATCCAAAGCAGTTCATCAGGATACTTGACAAGTATCTGCCCGATAACTCGGTAGTTGTTGCCGATGTTGGGCAAAATCAGATATGGACAGCCGCAAATATCACCCTGCGTGACGGACGCTTCCTCACCTCGGGCGGTATGGGTACGATGGGATATTCCATCCCTGCTGCTATTGGCGCAAAGGCAGCCGCTCCCGACAGGGAGGTAGTGGCGGTGTGCGGCGACGGCTCGTTCCAGATGCAGATGATGGAGCTTGCAACGGCTTTGCAGCATGGCATCAACATCAAGGTGGTGGTGATGCGCAATAACTTCCTCGGCATGGTGAGGGAGCTGCAGGAGCGGGGCTATGATAATCGTCTTATCGGCGTGTCACTTGACGGCAGCCCGAGCTTCACTAAGCTGGCAGATGCCTACGGCATCGGTAATATGCTGGTGGACAGCCCCGAAAAGGCGGAAGAAGCAATAAAGCGCATGATAGCCTCCGACAAGCCCTTCCTCATTGAGGCAGTGGTGGAGGAGTACGAAAAGACTATTCTTTAACGGAGGTCTGCATGAAGCATACGATAAGTGTACTTGTAGAAAACAATGCGGGTGTCCTCGCAAGGATAGCAGGTCTGTTCGCACGCAGGGGCTTCAACATCGACAGCCTTGCGGTGGGAGTGACCGATGATGAGCGGGTATCCCGTATAACGATAGTTGCTGACGGCAGCGAATACACCCTTGAGCAGATAGAAAAGCAGCTCAACAAGCTGATAGATGTCATCAAGGTAAAAACGCTGCAGGGCGACAGCACCGTATGCCGTGAGCTGGTGCTGATAAAGGTGGGCTGCACCGCCAGCCAGCGTCCTGAGCTTGTAAGCATCGCTGAGATAGCCCACGGAAAGATCGCAGATATCTCGCAGACCACGATGACTATCGAGCTCTCCGACAGCAAGCAGCAGATCGATAATTTCGAGGAGCTGCTGCGTCCCTACGGCATCAAGGAGATCGTCCGTACAGGAACTATCGCAATGCAGAAGGGCGAAGCCTCTGTAAGAGTGTAAGCCCCGATAGGCATCATCTATTTCAGTTCAACCTCGCTTTTTAAGCGTCGTATAAATTATTTTTAAGGAGATACAAAACAATGGCAAAGATCTATTATCAGGAAGATTGCAACCTCTCTCTGCTTGACGGCAAGACTGTTGCTATCATCGGCTATGGCAGCCAGGGTCACGCACATGCGCTCAACCTCAAGGAGAGCGGAGTAAATGTTATCATCGGTCTGTACGAGGGCTCCAAGAGCTGGAGCAAGGCTGTTGACGCAGGCTTCAAGGTATACACCGCTGCTGAGGCTGCAAAGCTCGCTGACGTTATCATGATCCTCATCAACGATGAGAAGCAGGCTGACCTCTACAAGGAGAGCATCGCTCCCAACCTTACAGCAGGCAAGACACTTGCATTTGCTCACGGCTTTAACATCCACTTCGGTCAGATCGTTCCTCCCGCTGATGTTGACGTTATCATGATCGCTCCTAAGGGCCCCGGTCACACTGTTCGCTCTGAGTATCAGATCGGCAGAGGTGTTCCTTGCCTTATCGCTGTACATCAGGACGCTACAGGCAGAGCTACAGATACAGGACTTGCTTATGCAGCAGGTATCGGCGGCAGCAGGGCAGGTGTACTTACAACAACATTCCAGTGCGAGACAGAGACCGACCTCTTCGGTGAGCAGGCTGTCCTCTGCGGTGGTGTTACCGCTCTGATGAAGGCAGGCTTTGAGACCCTCGTTGAGGCTGGCTATGATCCTCAGAATGCTTACTTCGAGTGCATCCACGAGATGAAGTTGATCGTTGACCTCATCTATAAGGGCGGCTTCAAGATGATGAGATATTCCATCTCCGACACTGCTGAGTTCGGCGACTACGAGATCGGCAAGCGCATCATCACTGAGGATACCAAGAAGGAGATGAAGAAGGTTCTCAGCGAGATCCAGGACGGTACATTCGCACGCAACTGGATCATGGAGAACAAGATGGGCAGAGCTCACTTCAACGCTTGCCGCCGCATCGAGGCTGACCACCAGCTCGAGAAGGTAGGCGCAGAGCTGAGAAAGCTCTATAGCTGGAACGAAGAGAACTGATCTCCGACGCTTTTTTAGATGAATATTCGGCTCTTCCGAAAGGGAGAGCCGATTTATTTTTTCAAAACTATTGCATTTGCAGTAAATATATGTTATTATTTTAACATAAGATATAAGCAGTGCTTCGCAATAAAGTGAGTGGAGGTGGAATTTTATGCTGATAGGAGTATCAACAGCCTCGCTGTATCCGCTGCACGTTGAGGATGCATTTGGTGAGCTTGCACGACGTGGAGTTAAAAATATCGAGGTGTTTGCCAACAGCACCTGCGAGGGGCAGGAGCCCTATATCTCCATGATGAAAGGCATGATGAATGCAGGCGGGATAACTGTACCGTCGTTCCATCCGTTTTCATCGCCGATGGAGTCGGTATTTTTGTTCTCCACATACGACCGCAGGGTGGAGGAGATGATGACGCTCTACCGAGGCTTTTTTGAAAGCATGCAGAAGCTCGGTGCAAGGATATTCGTGCTGCATGGGGCGATAAAAAGCAGCAACTGCAGCCCTGAGCACTATGTTAAACAGTTCCGCCTTCTTGCTGAGGTGGGAAGGGAATACGGAGTGACGGTTGCACAGGAGAATGTGTGCTACTGTCTGTCGGGCAGCGTAGATTTTCTCAGGATGATGAAGCGTGAGCTGGGCGAGTACGCAAATTTCGTGCTTGATCTGAAGCAGGCACGTCGCAGCGGCGAGGATATATTCAGCTATGTGGAGGCTCTGGGAGAAAGCATAATCCACTGCCACGTCAGCGATGGAGATGCCGAGCATGACTGCCTCCCCATCGGCGAGGGAGAGTTCGATTTCAAGCGGCTGCACTGCGAGATGCAGCAGCATGGCTATAGCGGTGCTTATATAATCGAGCTATATCGGCACAACTATGCTGATTTCGACCAGCTTTGCGGCGGAGTTGAGATATTGAGGGATATCATCGGCGAATAGGCGAATAGGCGAACAATTGATATGATGGGGCAGAGCATATTCTGCCCCATTTTGACAGACGCACTCTTGCAGAAATAGGCACGAAAATTTGCAAAAAAAGCAAAAAAGTTGAGATGTTGGGCATTTCGGTCTTGACATATCAATAAAATTGTTCTATAATAAGAATGTTAATATTTTAATAAATTAAAGCATAGGGCATCGTGCCCGATGCTTATATCAACAGGAGGCAAACTATGAGAGTTTACAATTTCAGCGCAGGCCCCGCTGTACTTCCCGAGGAAGTTCTCAAGGAAGCAGCAGACGAGATGATGGATTACCGTGGAACAGGTATGTCCGTTATGGAGATGTCCCACCGTTCCAAGGCTTATGATGAGATCATCAAGGAAGCAGAGAAGGATCTCCGTGATCTGATGAACATTCCCGACAACTACAAGGTACTGTTCCTGCAGGGCGGTGCTTCCCAGTTCTTCGCTGAGGTTCCCATGAACATGATGAAGAACAAGAAGGCTGCTTACATAATCACAGGTCAGTGGGCTAAGAAGGCTTGGCAGGAGGCTAAGATCTACGGTGAGGCTATCGATGTAGCATCCTCCGCTGATAAGACATTCTCCTACATCCCCGATTGCTCCGATCTTGATATTCCTGAGGATGCAGACTATGTATACATCTGCGAGAACAACACTATCTACGGCACAAAGTTCTGGGAGCTCCCCAACACTAAGGGCAAGGATCTCGTTTCTGACGTATCCTCCTGCTTCCTGTCTGAGCCTGTAGATGTTAGCAAGTATGCTGTTATCTACGGCGGCGTTCAGAAGAATGTAGGCCCTGCAGGCGTTGTTATCGCTATCATCCGTGAGGATCTCATCACTGACGATGTGCTTCCCGGCACTCCCACAATGCTGAAGTGGAAGACTCAGGCTGACAACGACTCCCTCTACAACACACCTCCTTGCTATGGCATCTACATCTGCGGCAAGGTGTTCAAGTGGATCAAGAAGATGGGCGGCCTTGAGGCTATGAAGGCTCACAATGAGAAGAAGGCTAAGATCCTGTATGATTTCCTCGACAGCAGCAAGCTGTTCAAGGCTACTGTAGAGCCTAAGGATCGTTCTCTGATGAACGTTCCCTTCGTAACAGGCAACGATGAGCTTGACGCTAAGTTCGTTAAGGAAGCAAAGGCTGCAGGTCTTGAGAACCTCAAGGGTCACCGTTCTGTAGGCGGTATGAGAGCTTCTATCTACAACGCTATGCCTATCGAGGGCGTTGAAAAGCTCGTTGAGTTTATGAAGAAGTTCGAGGCTGAGAACGCTTAATTCATTGTAACTTAATAGTGGGCGGCAGATTCCCGCCCCTATATACATATTCACGAAATAAAAGGAGATTTTACCCATGTACAATATTCTTACACTCAATAAGATCGCTGCTTGCGGTACTGATCTGTTCGACAAGAGCAAGTACACCTTCGCTGAGGATATGGCTGATCCCGATGCAGTGCTGGTACGTTCCGCTTCCATGCACGAGATGGAGCTGCCCGAGAACCTCCTTGCGATCGCAAGAGCAGGCGCAGGCACAAACAACATCCCGATCGACAAGTGCAGCGAGAAGGGCATCGTAGTATTCAACACTCCCGGTGCTAATGCTAACGCTGTTAAGGAGCTGGTTCTTTGCGGTCTGTTCATGGCTTCAAGAAAGGTAGCTGCTTCTATGGATTGGCTCAAGACTCTCAAGGGCGAGGGCGACAATGTAGGCAAGCTCGTTGAGAAGGGCAAGTCTCAGTTCGCAGGCCCCGAGATCAAGGGCAAGAAGCTTGGCGTTATCGGTCTCGGTGCTATCGGTGCGCTGGTTGCTAACGCTGCAGTTGACCTCGGTATGGAGGTTTACGGTGCTGATCCCTTCCTCTCCGTTGACGGTGCGCTCCACCTTTCTGACAAGGTGCACTATGTAAAGAGCAACAAGGAGATCTTTGAGCAGTGCGATTACATCACACTCCACGCTCCCGCAACCGCTGAAACAAAGGGCATGATCAATGCTGAAAGCATCGCTACAATGAAGAAGAATGTACGCATCCTCAACTTTGCAAGAGCTGACCTGGTTGACAGCAAGGCTATCATCGATGCGCTGGCAAACGGTGGCATGGCTGCTTATGTTACAGACTTCGTTACTGATGATCTCATCGGCATCGACGGCGTAACTGCAATGCCTCATCTGGGTGCATCCTCTCCCGAGAGCGAGGATAACTGCGCTGTTATGGCAGTAAACGAGATCAAGGCTTACCTCGAGAAGGGCGATATCATCAACTCTGTAAACTTCCCCAACGTTACTGTTCCCATGACAGGCGACGCAAAGATCTGCGTGCTCCACAAGAATGTAGAGGGTATCCTCAACAACCTTACAGGTGCAGTTTCCGCAGCAGGCATGAACATTGAGAACATGGTATGCAAGTCCAGAAAGGAACTGGCTTACACAGTTCTTGACGTTACAGGCGGTACTGACGGCATTGAGACCACTCTCAAGGGCGTTGACAGTGTTATCGCTGTAAGAGTTATCAAGTAATTAACAATAAAAGCGCAGCTTTCGGGCTGCGCTTTTTGTTTATGTATGGATGTAATAAACGGCGGAGCAGTGCTCCGCCGTGATTTATTTTTTCCAAGTGGATGGGGTGCATAGCAACAGCATCGGGAAAAGCTCCAACCTGCCTGCAAGCATATCAAATATCAGTACTAGCTTTGAAAAGGGTGTGAAGAAGCTGTAGTTTGCAGTGGGGCCTACCAGCTCAAGTCCGGGGCCTATATTATTGATGGTTGCTGTGACCGCTGTAAAATTGGTGATAAGGTCGTGATTCTCAAGAGAGACAGCAAGCAAGGACAAAGTAAAAACAACAATATAACATGCAAAATACATATTGACCGAACGAACTACCTCATGTGAGAGAGGTCTGCCGTCAACATAGGTCTTTTTCACCATTTTGGGGTGTAGCATCAGCTGAAGCTCCTTGCCAAGGCTTTTGAACAGAATGATGAAACGGGATACCTTTATTCCGCCGCCTGTGCTGCCTGCGCAGGCACCGATGAACATTATCATCACCAGCAGAGTGCGTGACAGTTCGGGCCATAGGTTGAAGTCCTCCGTACCGAAGCCAGTGGTAGATATAAGTGAGCTTACAGAAAAGGCTGCATGGCGAAGTGCTTCTCCTACTGAGCCATACATGTGATGTATGTTGATAGTTATAACAGTGATGACAGAAGCAACGATGATGAGAAACCATTTGACCTCAGATGTGAGTGCATCTTTAGGCTTGCCTGTTATCAGCAGATAGTACGAGCCGAAGTTGATGGAAAACAGCAGCATGAACACTGTAACAACTATCTGAATGTATGGAGAAAAGCTTGCAAAGCTGTCGTTTAGGAAGCCGAAGCCGCCTGTTCCTGCCGTTGCAAATGCGGTATTAAGTGAATGAAATATGCTCATACCGCCGCAAAGCAGCAATATGAACTGAACCAGCGTCAGTGCGAAATAAATCGCATATAAAATGAATGCCGTAGTCTTTACATGGGGAACGAGCTTTCCGACTACGGGGCCGGGGCTTTCCGCTTTCATGATGTGCATATTCTGACCGCCTGAGAGGGGCAGAAAAGCCATGATGAACACCAGTACTCCCATGCCGCCGACCCAGTGGGTGAAGCTGCGCCACATGATGACGCATTTCGGCATGGCCTCAACACTGGTCAGTATGCTTGCTCCTGTCGTGGTGAAGCCTGATACGGTTTCAAACAGTGCATCCACAAAGTTGGGTATGCATCCCGATATCCACATCGGCACAGCACCGAATACCGATAGCAGTATCCAGCAGAGTGCAACTATCACGAAGCCCTCCCTCGCATATAGCTGCTTTTTCTCGGGCTTTTTTATCTTGATAAGCAACAGCCCCGTCAGTGCGCAGAATGCCGCAGTGCCGAAAAAGTGCCAGAACTCGGGCTCGAGATACCATATTGCGGTCAGCATCGGCACTATCATGAATATCGCTTCAAATATCATCAGCCAGCCGAGTACGTTTTTTATCATCTTGTAATTCATAACGCACCTCGACTACTTTTTTATGATATCGCCGATATCGTGTATCGCCAGATGGTTGCTAACGATAACGACAGCATCTCCAGGCATGATGATATCATTACCTCGTGGGATTATCGCCTTGTTGCTGCGGATTATGGCTGCCACCAGCACACCGGGTTTGAATCTCATCTCGGCTAGGGGTATCCCTACGATGGGCGAGCCTTCCTTGATGTAGAACTCTGCAGCCTCTACCTTACCTTTGATGAGAGTATACAGCGTCTCGAGGTTGCTGCCGATGGTCTTTTTCATCGCACGGACATATCTTGCGATATACTCTGCGGTGATGTTTTTAGGGTAGATGATAGTGTCCAGCTCAAGGTCGTTTATCACATCGTCGAAATCTATGCGCTTTATCTTTGTCACCAGCTTTGCGCTGCTGCGCTTTTTGGCAAACAGGGATAGTAGGATGTTCTCCTCGTCAATGTCGGTCAGCGCAACGAATGCGCCTGCGCTTTCAAGTCCCTCCTGCAGGAGGATATCCTGATCGACGGCATCACCGTTTATCACCTTAACATAGTCAAGGCTGGTGCTGAGCTGCTCGCATCTTGCAAGATCCTTTTCGATTATCTTGGTGTCAATGCCGTAAGGGTACAGCATCTCGCTGAGGTAGTGGGCGATGCTGTCGCCACCTACTATCATCACATCCTTTACGGAATTTGTCTTGTACTTTATCTTGCGGAAGAAGGTGTTTACATTCCTTGGGGAGGCTATCACTGAGATTATGTCCTTTTCGCAGAACACAAGATCGCCGTTTGCTATGTAAGCGTCTTCGCCACGCTCTACAGTGCATATCAGTACATCGCAGTGCAGCTTTGTAGATATCTCTTTTACTGCGCAGCCTACGAGAGGGCTGCCTTCGGGCAGGCGGAACTTAAGCAGCTCTACTCTTCCCTTGGCGAATGTATCGATCTTCATTGCCGAGGGGAAGCGCAGCACTTTCGCTATCTCGGTGGCTGCAGCCTGCTCGGGATTGATTATCATTGCAAGTCCAAGCTCGTTTTTAAGGTAGCGTGCCTCGGTGGCGTACTGGGGATTTCTGATGCGGGCTATGGTCTGGCAGTTGCCTGTCATCTTAGCAACGAGACAGCAGAGCATATTAAGCTCGTCGGAACCTGTAACGGCAATGAGCAGGTGAGCCTCATCAATGCCTGCCTCTTGTTGGGTGATGTGGGTGGCTCCGTTGCCTGTAATGCCCATGCAGTCGTATCGGGCGGAGATATCGTTCACCCTTGCCTCGTCGGTATCGATGACGGTGATGTTGTTGCCTTCTTCGTTTAGCTGCTCGACAAGCTCCTGACCGACCTTGCCGCAGCCTGCTATGATTATATTCATGGTTATATCCTTTCTGTCGCAGCGTGTATGCTGATATATAATATATCATTTTCCCTAAATAATGTCAATTCATTTTTGAAAAAAACTGCTTTTTATAAAAAAATGCAAAAACCTCTTGACAAATGGAGGTGTTGGGTGTATAATACAATCAAACAAATGAACAACTGTTCAAGTAATAATTTGTAAAACGAGGTGTACCATGATAAACGATATTGAGCATTGCGATTATATGCACGCCCATCCCGAGGTGATCGGGCAGATATCCGAGGCTATGCCCGATGAGGATACCCTGATCGATCTGGCGGAGCTTTTCAAGGTGTTCGGCGACTCTACCCGCATCAAGATACTCACGGCTTTAAGCGAAGGCGAGCTTTGCGTGTGCGATATCTCCACCGCTGTCGGCATGACATCATCGGCGGTGTCGCATCAGCTGAAGATACTGAAGCAGGCGAAGCTGGTGGGCTTCAGACGAGAGGGCAAAACCGTGTTCTATTCTCTGGCAGATGGTCATGTGATGACTATCCTGAAGCAGGGTCTTGAGCATATCAGCGAATGAGGGGTGTGCGATATGAATTTCTGGGATAGATTTGCGGGGCTTTACGATATTGCAGAGGCTTTCAATGGCAAGGTGTATCGTGAGATGCTGTCGTTGGTGACAAGACTTACTCCGAAGGGGGCAGTGGTGCTGGATACAGCGGCAGGCACAGGTCAGCTTTCATTCGCAGCGGCAAAGCGTGCCGACAAGGTGGTGTGTACCGACCTTTCTGTTCCGATGCTTGCGCAGGCGAGAAAAAAGGCGGCTGCAAGGGGTATCACAAATATCACGTTTGAGGCAAGGGATATCTTCCGCCTCAGCGACCCTGATGATACTTACGACATAGTAATGGCGGGCAATGTGCTGCATCTGCTTGATGAGCCCGAGAAAGCAGTAAGGGAGCTTTACAGAGTAACAAAGCACGGAGGAATGCTCCTGCTGCCTACATTCATGAATGAGAAAGAGCCTATGCTCATAAAGCTGTATAAGAAAATAGGGTTTTCTCCTGCGACGGATTACACTCCCGCCGAGTATCGCAGGATGCTGAAAAACAGCGGCTGCGGCCCGATAAAGTGGAAGCTGATAAAAGGCTTTGTCCCGAATTGCTTTGCTGTAATGTATAAACCATGACGATTTTTTTGGAAGGAAACAATACTATGAAAAAGACTTACAAGCTTATCGACCTTGACTGCGCAAACTGCGCCGCAAAAATGGAGGATGCTATAAAAAAGCTTGACGGTGTTACAACCGCAAGCATTAATTTCATGTCGCAGAAGCTTACAATAGAAGCTGACGATGACAAGTTTGAAGAGGTGCTGAAGGCTGCTGCTAACTGCATCAAGAAGGTAGAGCCTGATTGCAGGATAAAGCTGTAACGGAGAAGGATATGACAACTAAACAGAAAAAACAGCTAACACGCATTATTATTGCGGCGATATTATTTGTGGGCGGCATAGTGGTGAATCTGCTGCCCGACAGTGTTCGCTTCACGAATGAGATGGTGCTGACAGTGCTTGGATGGGTGCTCTTTGGTGGTGCGTATATCTGCGTTGGCTATCCCGTTTTATGGAAGGCTATACGCAACATTGCGCATGGTCAGATATTTGATGAGAACTTTTTGATGTCGATAGCCTCGCTAGGTGCATTTGTCGTTGGTGAGCACATGGAGGGCGCAGCGGTAATGATATTCTATCAGGTGGGCGAGCTTTTTGAAAGCGTTGCAGTGGGAAAGTCACGCCGCTCCATAACCGACCTTGTGGATATCAATCCCGATTTTGCGAATGTGGAGCGTGACGGAGAGGTCATCGAAGTCGAGCCTGATGAGGTTAAGACAGGTGAGATAATAGTCATCCGCCCTGGTGAGAAGATACCGCTGGATGGCGTTGTGGTATTTGGTGCATCGGGTCTCAATACTGCCGCACTTACGGGCGAAAGTGCCCTCAGAGAGGTAGCAGAGGGCGACGATGTCATCAGCGGCTGCATCAACACGACAGGATTGCTTAAAGTGAGGGTGAGCCGCCCCTATGCGGATTCAACCGTTGCTAAGATACTGGAGCTGGTTGAGAATTCCTCCGAGAACAAAGCAAGGGCGGAGAATTTCATCACCCGCTTTGCAAGAGTATACACTCCTATAGTCGTTGGTGCTGCTGCGGCGCTGGCGATAATTCCGCCGCTGGTGCAGCTTGCGATGGGCGATGCTGCTGACTGGAGCGGATGGATATACAAGGCCCTGACGTTCCTTGTGGTATCCTGCCCATGTGCACTGGTGATTTCGGTTCCGCTTTCGTATTTTGGCGGTATCGGCGGAGCGTCAAAGCAGGGTATACTTGTAAAGGGTGCAAATTATCTTGATGCACTGGCACGGGCGCAGACGTTCGTGTTCGATAAGACAGGCACGCTGACTAAGGGAAGCTTTGTTGTAAGCGAGATAGCTCCCGAGGGGATCTCGAGAGAAGAGCTGCTTTCATACTGTGCAGCGGCTGAGGCATACTCCACACATCCCATCGCTGCATCGATCGTTGCGGCGGGCAAGGCGGAGGGAATGACCCTCATCGCCGACGATGCCGAGGAGATAGCAGGCTACGGCGTAAAGGCAGAGATAGGCGGCAAGGCTGTTTATGTCGGCAATCTGCGTCTGATGGAGCAGTGCGGAGCTGCTGCGGTATCTCCCGAGTGTGCAGGTACTGCGGTATACTGCGCTGTTGATGGCAGGTATGTGGGCTGTATCATCATCTCTGACGAGGTGAGGGACGGAGCAGCGGAGGTTATCGGTGTATTGAAGAAGGGCTGCTCTGCCAAAACGGTGATGCTGACAGGTGACCGCAGGATAACGGGTGAAAGCACCGCTGCCCTTTTGGGTATTGATGAATGTCATACCGAGCTGCTGCCTGACGGAAAGGTGCAGCTTGTAGAGGAGCTTTATACGGCTAAGCCCGATAAGTCTACCCTTGTGTTTGTGGGCGACGGCATGAACGATGCACCTGCCCTTGCAAGGGCGGATGTGGGCATCGCCATGGGCGGCCTCGGCAGCGATGCGGCAATAGAAGCTGCGGATATCGTGCTGATGAATGATAACATCGCAAAACTGCCTATAGCAGTAAGGATAGCGAAAAAGACCCGCACCATCGTTATGCAGAACATTGTTTTTGCTCTTGGCGTAAAGGTGCTTGTGCTGGCACTGACAGCCTTCGGAGCTGCGAATATGTGGGCGGCGGTGTTTGCTGATGTGGGTGTGTCGGTCATAGCAATACTTAATGCGATGCGTGCAATGAAGAGCTGATAAGGCTAATGATGATAGTTGACCGCCCTGCGGCTGGCAGAAAGCCCTGCTGCGGGGCGGTTTTTATTTGTTTCGGCGGTATGCCGAATAAAAATAAGTAATAGGGCATTTTTTTGCTTGAATAATAGCGTATTTTGTGGTATACTGTAAATTAGTTTAATATGCGCAAAAGGAGAATAACTATGGATAATTTCATTCAGGTCGACATCTACACATCTTCACAGGCAATTGACGGCATCACAGGTGCGCTTACAGATTACGGCATCACAGGCTTTATCATCAGCGACAGTGCGGATTTTGAGGATTTCCTCGCTGACAAGGATGCAAACTGGGATTACGTCGATGATGAGCTTATGGGGCTTAAAAATGTTGAGCCGCACATCACGCTCTACGTGCACGACAATGCTCAGGGAGCTGAGATGATGGCAGCCATCAAATCTCTCGTTGAGGAGTACAAGCTCAGCAACTCTGACGGTTACTACGGCAACATCCGCATGGAGCTTGCCAACGTGCGTGAGGAGGATTGGGCTAACAACTGGAAAAAGTATTACAAGCCTTTCAGAGTTGGAAAAAGCCTTATCATCAAGCCCTCCTGGGAGGAGGTCGAGGCTGCTGAGGGCGACAGGATACTTGAGATAGACCCTGCCTCTACCTTTGGTACGGGTCAGCACCATACCACAAAGCTCGTTATGGAGACCCTTGAGGAGATCATCAGCGGCGGTGAGTGTGTGCTTGACCTCGGCTGCGGCAGCGGAATACTGTCTATAGCTTCGATGCTGTTCGGGGCAGACAGCATCACTATGTGTGATATCTTTGAAAATGCTGTCAAGACAGCATCCGAAAATGTTGAAAAGAACAACATCACCTCTGAACGCTATCGTGCTTTCTGCGGCAATATAATAGATGATGAGCCGCTGCGTGACAATATCGGCACGGGCTATGACGTGGTGTGCGCAAATATCGTTGCGGATGTTATCATTGGCATGAGCAGCTTGTTTGCTTCGTTCATGAAAGAGGATGCAAGACTCATCGTATCGGGCATCATCGATGAGCGTCTTGACGAGGTAATGGAGGCACTTGCCGAAAACGGCTTTGCAGCCATCAGCAGCAAGAACGAGGCAGGCTGGAACTGCATACTGCTGAAAAGAGCATAAGCAATCAATGGAGATTTCGCATATACTGCATTGAGGTGGTATATGTGGAGTTTTTATACATATTTGCGTTATTTTTTCTGCTTATATACGGGGCGGTCATGCTGATAAAGACATTGTTGGGGGCGCTGCTTGACAGCAAGCCTGCCAAAAAATGCGAGGGCAGCAAGGATACAGATAGCAAAGGAGCGTGAGGGATTGCAGCAGACAGGCGATCTTTTGACCGTAAAGGGAGTTGTAGAGGCTGTAATATACTACAACACCGAAAACGGTTATGTGGTGCTGGATATGGATGTAGATGGCAGCTTCCTTACTGCGGTGGGGCTTATGGGCGAGGTGCATGAGGGCGAGGAGCTTGTCATGTACGGCAACTATGTCAACACGCAGAAGTATGGCAGACAGTTCAACGCTGAGATAGTTGAACGCTCACTGCCCACTACGAGGGAGGCTATTAAAAAATATCTCGGCTCGGGCGTTATCAGCGGCATTGGCCCGTCTATGGCTAACAAGATCGTTACCTCCTTTGGCGAGCGTGCTCTTGAAATCATTGAAAACTCTCCTGAGCAGCTGTCATCTGTCAAGGGTATCACTCCCGAAAGGGCAAAAAAGATCGGCGATGACTTTGCAAAGATTGTGAGCCTTCGAAAGGCGATAACTTTTTTCTCCGCCTACGGTATTCAGCCCATAACGGTCGCAGCGGCATGGAAAAAGTATGAGTGCAATACTATCGATGTAATTAAAAGCAATCCTTACATACTCTGCGAAAACGGCATCGAGATGCCCTTCAATGATGCTGACACCTTTGCTTTGCAGATGGGTATCCCCCGAGACAGCGACGAGCGCATACTGGCCTGCCTTGTGTGGATGCTGCGCTACAGCGCAGGCGAAGGCAATACCTGTATGCGTGAAGCAGAGCTTTCTGACAAGGTGTGCATGCGTGTGGCGGTGGATGAGCGACGCTTTTGGGATGCACTGCAGATGGCGGCATCCAGAGATGAAGTTATAATTGCAGATGTGGGCGGTGAGGAGTTCGTATATCTGACGGAGTATCACAGGGCAGAGTGCTTCATAGCTGAAAAGATATCCGAAATGATAAAGCGCAACGACAGCGGCGACCAGAACTATACAAATGAGATAGCAGGCATAGAGTGGGAGCAGGGCATAGAGTATGAAGCCCTTCAGCGTGAGGCCATTCAGGGCTGTATGAACAACCATATATTCATACTGACAGGAGGCCCCGGTACAGGAAAGACCACAACGCTGAATGCGGTAATATCGCTATGCAAGCAGCGTGGCCTTAAGCTGAAGCTTGCAGCCCCGACAGGCAGGGCGGCTAAGCGCATGGCTGACCTTACGGGCACACAGGCGCAGACTATCCATCGTTTGCTGGAGGTGGATTTTACAGCAGGGGGCGGCTTCAAGCGCAACGCTGAAAACCCGCTCAGCTGCGATGTGCTTATCATCGATGAGGTGTCGATGGTGGATACCCTGCTGATGAGCTCGCTTTTGAGCGCATTGAAGGGTAAAACTCGGCTGATACTTGTAGGCGACAGCAATCAGCTGCCATCAGTCGGCGCAGGTAACATCCTGCATGATCTTATCGACAGTGGCAAGGTGCCAATGGTGGAGCTAAAGGAGATATTCCGTCAGGCTGCTGAGAGTCTCATCGTCACAAATGCACATCGCATAGTGCATGGAGAGATGCCTGTTCTTAACGACAGGACAAACGACTTTTTCTTCATGCCGACACAGAACGATGCAGAAACAGTGCGCCTTGTTATCGACCTCTGCCGCAACAGGCTGCCAAAGGCTTACGGCTATTCGCCGTTTGATGATATACAGGTGCTTTGTCCATCACGAAAGGGCGATGCGGGCACTATTGCACTTAATGCTGCGCTGCAGCTTGCACTGAACCCTCCGTCGGGTATGAAGCAGGAGCTAAGTTTCGGTGAGGCATTGTTCCGCACGGGTGATAAGATAATGCAGACTAAGAACGACTACGACGTTGAGTGGAGAAGGGGCGCAGAGAAATGCCACGGAATATTCAACGGCGATATAGGAGTGATCCGCACAGTGGACAAGCACAACAGCAAGCTGAATATGGATTTTGAGGGCAGAGAGGCAACTTACAATATCGATATGCTGAAAAGGATAGAGCATGCCTATGCAGTGACTATCCATAAAAGTCAGGGCAGCGAGTATCCCTGCGTTGTGCTGGCATTGCCCGAGGGAATGGATATACTCTGCTATCGCAATCTGCTGTACACCGCTGTTACGAGGGCGAAAAGCAAGCTGATAGTTATCGGCAGCGTGCGTAAGGTGCAAAGTATGGTTGCAAACGCAAAGAGGGCGGTGCGATATTCCTGCCTGAGACAGATGCTGGAGGAACATTTTGCGTAGTATCAAAAGGGCACTATATACGGTGAGTGCTGCGATATTTCCTGTATGCTGCCCGTTTTGCGGAGGTCTGCTGCCACCGCATATCCTGTATTGTCAGGAGTGCAGCATGAAGATACAGATGATAGACAGCTTCGATATCCCCGAGGGATTTGAAGATATGGCGGTCTGCTATGAATATACAGGTGAAGCCAAAACTGCGATTTTGCGGTTGAAGGCAGGCGGCGACAGCCATGCGGCGGTGGCATTTGCAGCGATAATGACTGAGTGCTGCAAGGAGTTCATCGGTGAGGTGGATCTTGTGACAGGAGTGCCGAGCTCAACTGACAATACTCTGCAGAGAGGCTATATGCCTGCCGTTGCACTTGCAAAGGGAATTTCGATGTATACAGGCAAGCCTTTCAGAAGAACGCTGTTTCTTGTCGGTAGCAAGGAGGAGCAGAAAAATCTTGACCGTAAACAGCGTATCGAAAATGCGGGAAAAGGTTTGAAGGTTGTCAACAAATCGTATATCAACGGCAAGAATATACTTATTGTAGATGATGTGTGCACTACCGGCAGCACTATGTCAGCAGTGGCTGCGCTGCTGAAGCAGCATGGTGCGGCAAAGGTGTATGGCGTCGTGTTTGCAAAAAGGCTGCTGAAATAGCAGAGCTATTGTTGAATTTTGGTATAATTCGTTTCAAATATAACATTATGTATATGTCGTGTTGTTGAAATATGTAATATCATTGTTGATTTATACAGAGCGTATATTGTGCTGCCCTTTTATTTCATGTCGCTTCAGCTTGAATTTTAACACTATATGTGATATACTATTAATGTATTTTTCGGTTTTTCAAAGGAAATTTATCTATGACACAAAAGGTTTCGGCTGCCGAGATGGCGGCACAGCAAGAGTATATTGCGAAGGTCGCTGAGATAAATGCAAAGCTCCCTCAGCCGCCTGTTGCACACGTTCACAGCTTCGGTTGTCAGCAGAATGTCAGCGACGGCGAAAAGCTCAAGGGTATGCTGATGCAGATGGGCTACGGTTTTTCAAGCTCTCCCGAGGGTGCGGATTTCGTGCTGTATAACACCTGTGCCGTGCGTGAAAACGCAGAGGACAGGGTGTTTGGCAATCTGGGGGCACTGAAGATAAACAAAAAGCGCAACCCCGATATGCTGGTGGGAGTGTGCGGCTGTATGGTGCAGCAGGAGCATATCACCGCAAAGATTAAAAAAAGCTTTCCGCATGTGGATATCGTGTTCGGCACGCATGTGCTGCATACGCTGCCACAGATCGTTTATGATGCGCTGACTACACATAAAAAGCAGGTATCCATCCCCCAGTGCGACGGAGTTATCGCAGAGGGCATTCCTCTTAGGAGGGAGAGCGGCTTAAAGGCGAGCATCCCGATAATGTACGGTTGCAACAACTTCTGCACCTACTGCATCGTGCCCTATGTAAGGGGCAGAGAGCGCAGCAGGGATATGGAGGAGATACTGACGGAATGCAGACAGCTGGTGGCTGATGGCTACAAGGAGCTGCTGCTTCTCGGGCAGAACGTGAACTCCTACGGCAAGACGGAGGGCACCAGCTTTTCGGAGCTTCTAAGGCGCATCAATGCCATCGAGGGCGAGTTCAAGATAAGCTATATGACCAGCCATCCCAAGGATGCAACAAGGGAGCTTGTTGACACCATCGCTGAGTGCGAGAAAGTGACAAGGCATTTCCACCTCCCCGTGCAGTCGGGTAGCAGCAGGATACTGAAGCAGATGAACCGAGGCTATACAAGGGAGCAGTATTTAGAGCTTATCAGCTATGTCAAGGAGAAGCTGCCCGATGTTGCGCTTACCTCAGATATAATAGTAGGCTTCCCGGGGGAGCAGTATGAGGATTTCAAGGAGACCCTCTCGCTTATCGAGGAGGTAGGATATGACTCGCTGTTCACCTTCATCTACAGTCCGAGAAACGGAACAAAGGCGGCTGAGATGCCCGACCCTGTCTCTGCGGAGGAAAAGGGCAAATGGTTCAGAGAACTGCTGGATGTGCAGCAGAGGATAGGCTGCGACAGCTATAAAAGCTATGTCGGAAAGACTATGCGGGTGCTTTGCGAGGGCGAAGGCAGAACTGACCCACGCAAGCTGACAGGCAAAACTATCCAGAACATCATCGTTGACTTTGACGGTGACAGGTCGCTCATAGGCAGCTTCGTCACTGTTGAGATAACCGAGGCACTTAACTGGGCATTGCTCGGTAAAATAATATAATTTAAGGAGATACTAAAATGGACGTTATTACAATCGCAAGACAGCTCGGCAAGGCTATCCAGGAGGATGAGCGCTATATCGACTACTGCAATGCTAAGGAGCTGAATGATGCTGACGAGGAGCTGCAGAAGCTTATCGGTGAGTTCAACCTCATCCGTCAGAACCTCATCATGGAGACGGAGAAGCCCGAGGAGGAGCAGGATGCTGAAAAGATAGCAGAGCTCAACGCAAAGGCTCAGTCGGCTTACACCGCAGTAATGACAAATGAGAACATGGCTAACTTTACAATGGCAAAGGCAGGCATGGATAAGATGATGAATGCTATCAACACTATCCTTACCCATGCAGTGGCAGGCGATGATCCCCTTACCTGCGCTACCGAGGCGGCTTGCTCAGGCAGCTGCAGCACCTGCGGAGGCTGCGGTTGATAGATAGCGGTCTGCTATTTTAATTGTTCGCTAACAACAGTATTTTCTATGCAAACAGGCATACCGAGGCATCGGTGTGCCCTTTGCGGTTTTAGAAAGGGAAGTGAAATAATGTCACAGGGCACTGAAAAGCTGTCGCCTATGATGCAGCAGTATCTTGATATCAAGGCGAAATATGAGGGGTATATCCTGTTTTTCCGTCTGGGAGATTTCTATGAGATGTTCTTTGAGGATGCGGTAGTAGTTTCCCGTGAGCTGGAGCTGGCACTTACTGCAAGGGCGGGCTCTCCCATGTGCGGAGTTCCCTTTCACAGCAGCGAGATTTACATAAAAAAGCTGATAGATAAGGGCTTCAAGGTGGCTATCTGCGAGCAGATGACCGACCCTGCCACTACGAAGGGGCTTGTAGAGCGTGATGTTGTGCGTCTTGTGACAGCAGGAACTGTAATAGAAGCCAGCATGCTCAACGAGGATGCCAACAATTACATTGCCTGCGTTTATGCAGATGCAGTGCAGCAAACAGCTGCGATAGTTTTTGCGGATATCTCGACGGGTGAGGTGCACGTTTTTTCAAAGAGCGGCAAGCAATATGAGCAGGATATCATCAGCGAGCTTTCCCGCTTCGGGCCTGTTGAGCTGCTTGTAAACGACAGCTTCAAGGTGCTGACGGAGGTGCACAGCTTCGTGCGTGAACGTTTGAAGCGGTGTATATGCGAGATGCTCCCCGAGGAGCGTTTCGACAGCGCAGATATGGAGATAATCGATCAGCAATTTGAGCGTGGTGTTGCCGACAGCTGCGGCATCAGTGAGCTTCCCCTGGCGAAGAAGGCTCTTTGTGCGATGTTCCGCTATTTCGGCGAAACTCAGAAGGCTACTGTCAAGCGTTTCGTGAGCCTTAAAATGCACGCTGACGGGGAGTTTATGGGCATAAACCTCACCGCTCGTAGAAATCTCGAGCTTACTGAGACCATGCGCACTAAGGAGAAGCGTGGCTCGCTGCTTTGGGTACTGGATAAGACCGTTACAAGCATGGGTAGGCGCAGGTTGAAAACGTGGCTGGAGCAGCCTCTTGTCAGCCCTACAGCGATACTCAAAAGGCTTGATGCGGTAGAGTGCCTTACTAACAATGCTTCGTCGCTTTATGATATCTGCGGTGCTCTCGATGGGATATATGACCTTGAAAGGCTTATGACAAGGGTGATGTATAAATCTGCATCGCCTAAGGATATCTATGCCCTCGGGCAGACCTGTAAGAGATTGCCGCAGCTGAAAAAGTGCCTTAACGAGGTGCAGTCGCCGCTGCTGGTTTCGCTCAATGCAGCTATTGACGAGCTGGCAGATGTGGCACTGCTTGTTGAGAATGCGATAGTTGACGAGCCGCCTTTTACGATGAAGGAGGGCGGCATCATCAGAGATGGCTTCAATGAGGAGATAGACCGCCTGCGTTCGATCACGGGTGGCGGCAAGGATATCCTTGCTGAGATAGAGGAGCGTGAGCGTGCCGCAACGGGCATCAAGACGCTGAAGGTTGGCTACAACAGGGTATTCGGCTACTACATAGAGGTGTCGAAGAGCTTTATGAACTCTGTACCTGCTCACTATGTGCGTAAGCAGACGTTGACAGGCGGTGAGCGATACATCACCGATGAGCTTAAAAAGGTAGAGGGTGAGATACTTGGTGCCAACGATAAGATACTTGCGCTGGAGGCGGCTATCTTTGCGGAGGTGCGTGATTTCATTGCGACCCGTCTTGAGGCTATTCAGGAGACTGCAGCTGCAATATCCGAGGTAGATGCGCTGTGTAGCTTTGCGAATGTTTCCATCGAGAACGGATATGTTAAGCCTGAGATAACCCTCGAAAGTGTGATAGACATCAAGGACGGACGGCATCCCGTTATCGAAAAGATGATGAACGACCGCCCGTTCACCCCCAACGATACTTATCTTGACCTCAAAAGCAACCGTCTGATAATCATAACGGGCCCGAATATGTCGGGTAAATCCACATTTATGCGTCAGACGGCTATCATCGTGCTGATGGCGCAGATAGGCTGCTTTGTTCCTGCGAGGTATGCAAAGATTGGCGTTGTGGACAAGATATTCACCCGTGTGGGAGCGTCGGATGACCTCACCAGCGGACAATCCACATTCATGGTAGAGATGAATGAGGTGGCAGATATCCTCAGAAATGCCACTAAGAACAGCCTTGTCATCCTCGACGAGATAGGCAGAGGCACATCTACCTTTGACGGCATCTCCATCGCAAAGGCAGTTGCTGAATACATCAGTGGAAAGAACATTGGCTGCAAGACGCTGTTCGCTACTCATTATCATGAGCTTATCGCTATGGAAAAGGAGTGCGATGGTATCCGTAATTTCAGCGTTGCTGTTTCCAAACGTGGCGACGATATCAAGTTTCTCCACAAGATAGTGGAGGGCGGCACAGACGACAGCTATGGTATCGAGGTAGCGAAGCTTGCAGGGCTTCCCTCAAAGGTGATAAGCCGTGCAAAGGAAGAACTGAAGGGCTTGGAGGTTCTCGGCAAAACTAAGCTTGCGGAAACCCTTGAGAATACCGCAAATGATCAGATAAGCTTCAATGCGATAAACGAGCAGAATGCGATAGCAAGGCTCCGCAGTGCGGATATCAATTCGATGTCGCCTATGGATGCACTGTTGTTCGTAAAGGACTTGAAGGATACGCTGTGATGAAGAAAAAGTATATAGCTATAACGGCTGTATCTGTCGGTGCCGTTGCGTTGGTAGCAGTGGCGGTGATTTTGGGACTAAAATATAAGACGATGTCTGATGCCCTTTCGCAGATAGATTATATCGTAATAAACAGATATGAGGAAGAACCATCATCTGATGAGTGTTTGGCCATACAGCCCGACAAGTGGGAGTGCAGTATATGGGAAACGCTTGATTATTACAAATATCCGCTGAATCATTGTAGCTTTAGTGCTGTTGTGATGAAAGATGGTACAAGGCTTGATGCGGTCTATTATCGTTCTGCTGATGTGTTCTGGGTAACGGGGATAGATGGCTATTATATATCTAAAGAAACAACAAAGTTCAGGAGTTATTAGAACGGAGCAAAAATGCCAAAGATAAATCTGCTTGACAAAAGTGTATATGAGCTTATCGCCGCAGGCGAGGTGATAGAGCGCCCAAGCTCAGTGATAAAGGAGCTGTGCGAGAACTCTATCGATGCAGGCGCTAAGACCATTACCGTAGAGATAAAGCGTGGCGGAATATCCTACATCCGTGTGACGGATGACGGCTGCGGTATAGCCTATGAGGATGTGCCCACCGCCTTTATGCGCCATGCCACCAGCAAGGTGTATACAACGGATGACCTTGACAGCATCAATACTTTAGGCTTCAGAGGCGAGGCTCTTGCCTCTGTATGCGCAGTTGGCAGGGTCGAGGTCATCACAAAGCAGGCGGAGGAAAAGCTCGGCACCTGCTACAAAATAGAGGGCGGCGAGAGTGTGGAATACGACCGCACAGGCTGCTCCGACGGCACAACTATAATCATACGTGACCTGTTTTTCAATACTCCTGCAAGGCTGAAATTCCTCAAAAAGGATGTCACCGAGGGTAACTATTGCTCCTCGGTGGTGGAGAAGCTTGCGCTGTCCCACCCCGATATCTCGTTCCGC
This sequence comes from Oscillospiraceae bacterium, assembly GCA_045544715.1. Lineage (GTDB taxonomy): Bacteria > Bacillota > Clostridia > Oscillospirales > Ruminococcaceae > CAG-115. The sequence continues at coordinate 32,853 of JAZPZN010000037.1, forward strand.
TTTATCCGTGACGGACGGCAGACTCTTATCACCGCAGGCGACGGAGAGTATTACAGTGCGGTGTATGCAGTGTTCGGAAAGCAGTTTGCCGCAGGGCTTATTCCTGTTGATAACATCTATCGTGATACGGGTGTGACGGGCTATGTAAGCTCACCCTTGTTCACTCGTGCAAACCGCACCATGCAGCACTTTTTCGTCAACGGCAGAAGTGTGCGCAGCCCGCTTTGTTGTGCGGCGCTGGAGGAGGCATTCCGTAATATCATAATGGTAGGAAAGTTTCCGTCCTGCGTGCTTTGCATCAATACCGACCCATCAAAGGTGGATGCCAATATCCATCCCACTAAGACCGAGGTGCGCTTTACCGAGGAAAAATCCGTGTTCGACGCTGTATATTTTGCGGTGAAGAATGCGCTGCTGAGCTATGATGAGAGCAGGGAGGTGACCCTCCCGAGGGTAGGCACTCCCGAGGGAGAAAAGCTCCCCGAGCCTACACCTAAGAGTGAGCCTGTACCCACCGCTCCCGAGCAGATACGCACCACTGTCACCATGCCGTCTAAAACGGCGCAGGTGGTGATGCCTGACGGCATCAAAAAAGCTGAGTTCAGCGTTAACCGCCCCGAGCCGTTCAGACAGCGTGTGGAGGAGCAGAAAGCAGAGCAGCTTACGTTTATTCCGAATGACAAGCCTGCTGAGTCTTCCGTTCCCTCTCAGCCTGTCAAAGCGGCAGAGGCTGAGAGCGTTTCTGCGGCGGCGGAAAAGCTGGAGGGCTTCTCGTTCCTGTCGGGCAAGTCCTTTGAGAAAAAGGCAGAGCCTGTAGCAGAGCAGACAAAGCCCACTGAGCCTGAGTTCGTACCCGAAACTATCAGAGTTGTGGGAGAGCTGTTCCGTACTTACATAATCTGTGAAACGGACAGCGGAATGCTGCTTATCGACAAGCACGCCGCCCACGAGCGAGTGAATTTCGAGCGGCTGAAGCGCAGCTTTGTCAGCAGCGGTCAGTACAACATGTTGGAGGAGGAGGTCATCCTCAGCCCCGAGGAATACAACGCAGTGGGCGATTACAGCGAGCAACTTGCGGCTGTTGGCATCATGGTTGATTTGCAGGAGAACTGCCGTGTGCTCATCAAAGGCATGCCCGATATGATCCCCGCAGCACAAGCGGTGCCCACACTTGAAAGCATCGTGCAGGTGCTTGCAACAGGCAACTCAAACGCAGAGGGCGAGTTATTTGACGATGTGCTGCACACCGTTGCGTGCAAGGCATCTATCCGTGCGAACGAGATAAACGACATCGCAGAGCTTGCTGCATTGGCACAGGAGGTAGTCAGCAATCGTGATATTCGATACTGTCCTCACGGCAGACCTGTTGTGATACAGATAACAAAAAATCAGCTGGAGAGGTATTTCAGCAGGCAGGTGTAGGAGATGTTTTATGACTGATGAAGAATTGAATGAACGTGTACGAGCGTTTTGGAATGAGATACATTTTGATGCGCCGTACAGCGATAAGGTGTCTGCAATAAAAAGCGTTGCCGATCCTGAGTTCCGAGATCGGTTGAGCCGAAGCTTGTGTGATAGTCATATCGATACTCTTGTCATGTCGGGCTGGAGATATGGAGATGCCGACTATCTGCAGGAGGACGAGGATGAATATGTAAGATGTTTTGCAGATGCGGTATCCTTGATGAGCGAGGCGAGCCGTACATATTACAGCGTGGTAGAGTCGCTTTTCAAAGGCGACTATGATACCTGTATGGAACGGTTGCAGATATATTTGGATGGCACTTTTGATGGGCCGATAGATGAATACTGGTTCGCTATGAACTTTCTGATATTCAAAAATGCATTTCCGAAGTTTTGGGAAAAGCTTGCTGATCTGCTTTCACAAAAGGAATGTGAGAAGGGTATTCCTGAGCTTGTACGTGCGACGGAGCTGTATTATTGCTCCGACTCTGATGAAGAGATAAGAGAAGCTTTTGATGCGGCATTAAGGGCTAACCCCGACAGTACGCTTATTAAAGAGTGGTACGTGAAATATTACGAGAATATGCGGCTATGGAATAATGCTGCCGCATATCTCGAGTGCCTTGATATCACCTATACATACGATCAGGCGACACGTTGGTTCAAACTAGGCTGGTGCTATGGAAAGGCTCGGCGTAATGCTGAAGAGGCAGAGGCTTATCTCAGATGTCTGGAGCTTGATCCCGATTATCCCTATGCAAGAAACAATCTTGGCTATGCCTATGAGAAGCTGAAGCAGTACAAAAAAGCAGCCGCTGCGTACAAAGAGTGCATCGACAGAGGGTGTGATCTGGATTTTGCCTGCACAAACTACGCTTCAGTGCTGATAACGCTCGGAGAGTATAAAAAAGCCCGCAGCTTTATAAAAAGATCTCCTTACCGTGTGCGCAAGCGTGTTGTTGAGCGGCTTGATGCGGTAGAGCGTGGCGAGATAAAGACTGCTGCACCATCGGAGGAGGCACAGGCGATCTCCCAAAGAAAAGTTGCAGTGAATGAGCGCAGTATGTCGCAGTTTTCCAGTGAAAAGCTGCTGGAGGATGAGTTGGAGATGCGCCTTCAAAATGGCAGCGATGTATTCGGAAAGCCGCTGAAGATCTATCGGCGAAAGGGAATATACGGCAGGCAGCTGACCATCCCAGTCGGCAGGCTTGATCTGTTGGCTGAGGACAACAGCGGAAATCTGTATGTGATAGAGCTGAAAAAGGATAGCGGCTATGATGACGCATATCAGCAGACGGCATCTTATCTCGATTGGCTTGAAAAGTCAGAGTATGCTGTCGGTAAAAATGTGTATGGTATCATTTGCCTTAGCGATCCCACAAAAGAGCTTGTGGACGCAGTTCATGCCGACAAGCGCATGAAGTTGTTTGAATACCATATATCCTATACTGAGATCTGATTGAAAATGATGCGTTCTCAGACAGATCGTCTGCGGCGCTGGCAGAATGGGAGAGTGTGAAATGATAAAGCTTATCGACATAACCAAAAGCAATTATGTACAGGTGGCGTTGCTTACCACAAATGAGGATCTGAAGCCTACAGTGCTTGAAAGGTATGTAACTTCAAATGCTTTTTCTATGGCTCAATCAAAGTATTCTGACAAGTGGATAACAAAAGCGATCGCACATGAAGATGAAATCGTTGGATTTGCCATGTATGGACCAACATCCCTTGATGGTGAGCACGTGTTTCAGCTCTGCCGCTTTATGATCGATGTACGGGCACAGGGCAAAGGCTATGGAAAAAGGGCATTAGACCTTATTCTTGGTGAAATGAAAAAGCTAGATGGGTGCACGGAGGTCTATCTCTCCATTGAACCTGATAATGAGCGTGCCAGACATATCTATGAAAAAGCTGGATTTGTGAGCCTTGACAGAGAGATCAGCGGTGAACTCTTGTTTAAGATAGTATTCTGATTGGATTTACAGAGAGGTGATTTCCTGTGAACAACAAGGTAATAGTCGTGTGCGGCCCTACCGCATCGGGCAAGACTGCGCTGGCTGTAGAGCTTGCTAAGCTGTATAACGGCGAGGTTATCTCGGCGGATTCGATGCAGATATATACGGATATGGATGTGGCTTCCGCTAAGGCAACGCCTGAGGAGCAGCAGGGTATACCTCATCATCTGATAGACTTCCTCGACCCGTCTGAGAGATTTTCAGTGGCTGATTATGTCAAGCTTTGCGATGAATGCGTGAAGGATATCCTCAGCCGAGGGAAGCAGCCGATAATCTGTGGCGGCACGGGGCTTTATATCAGCAGCTTCGTTGACAACCTCGTCTTTGAAGAAAGCGAGAGTGACTTCGCTTATCGTGAGGAGCTCCGCAGGATAGCGGAGGAGCAGGGCAGCGCAGTGCTGCTGGAGATGCTGAGAGCGGTCGATCCCGAAGCAGCGGAGAGTCTACACGAAAACAACGTGGGCAGAGTGATACGTGCACTGGAGGTATATAAGACCACGGGAAAGACCATCTCCGAGGCAAAGCGTGAATCACGCAGGGCGCCTTCTCCTTACGAGTTCATCATGCTTACGCTGGAATATGCTGACCGCAAGGTGTTGTGGGAGCGCATCGACCGACGGGTGGATGTCATGGCGCAGAATGGGCTTATCGAGGAGGCCAGGCAGTGCTTTTTGCAGCCCGACCGCCCAACAGCGGCGCAGGCAATCGGCTGTAAGGAGCTGTATCCCTATTTCAGAGGGGAAAAGAGCCTTGAAGATTGTCTGGAGGAGCTTAAGCTGCGCACAAGGCAGTATTCAAAGCGGCAGATGACATGGTTCAGGCGGGATGGGCGTATCCATAGGCTGTTGCTTTCAGAGAGTGACGGGCTGGCTGAAGTGGTGAAAATGGCAAGTGATATCGTGGGGCCTGCCCTTGCAGATGCTTAAAATTGATGTGAGCATCGATTGAATTACGCAGTGGAATGATAGATTTTCGGCGATTTGTGGCAAAATAGACAGTTTTGCATTGTTTTAATAAGTCAAAACGCTGAAAAATGCGATCAACGTCAAGAAATTGTTAAGAAATTTAAATTTTTATATAGCATTTTTCAAAAAAGTATGTTATACTGAACTATATAGTTGGGGTTACCAGCCAGTTTTGGGCTGCCATTTTTTGGCAACACAAGTCCGAGGGCTCCGTTTTTGCGGCATCGGGGAACTACTACAGAGAAAGAAAAGGCGGTTTTATTATGGCAAAGGATATCAATTTGCAGGATGTATTCCTCAATCAGGCGAGAAAGGAAAGGATCCCTGTAACGATCTATATTACTAATGGCTTCCAGTTCAAGGGTATCGTAAAGGGCTTCGATAACTACACTGTTATCCTCGACTCCGATGGAAAGCAGAACCTTATTTATAAGCATGCTATCTCCACCATCACCCCTTTGAAGCCTATCTCTATACTTGACGCTTACGATAAGGGCGACGAAGAATAACTGAATTATGGAATCTACATGGACAAAGGTGGTTGTCGGACTGCTGTGCTTGTTCGTGATTCTGCTGGCGTTCGGCCAGTTTATGATCGCTGAGGAGTCTGCAAGTATTGCGACGGAAACAGCGTATTCCTACACCCACACCGAGGAGATCTCATTTGACGGCGTGTTCCTGCGTGACGAAACTGTTGTATACAATACAGGCAGCGGTGTACTCAGCTATGAGTGCACTGACGGCGCAAAGGTAGGCAGGAGCTCTGTTATCGCACGTCGTTACAAGAATGAGTCGGATATTGAGTATCGCCGTCAGATAGATGAGCTCAGCGAGCAGATCACCGTTCTGGAGGAGGCTCAGATGCTCATGGGTACGGATAATTCTCAGCTCGACAGCATTACGAGCCAGATCAGTGAGCAGCATTCCGCTATTATGGATTGCCTTATCGATGAGGATTATCAGGGTGCTGCGGCACTTAAAAACAGCCTGCTCGGTGCGCTGTGCAAGCGTGAGATAACAAGAAGTGATACAGAGATCGGCTATGCCGATAAGATCGCTGAGTTTGAGGCTGAGGTGCAGCGTCTTGAGTCACGCATCTCAGGCGATGAGACCGAGGTGTTTGCAGGCGGCTCCGGCTTTTTCGTGAGCAATGCGGACGGCTATGAGGGCAAGCTGAATTTTGCCGATGCCGAGAATATCTCCGCAGCCAAGATCAAAGAAGTTATCGCAAAGCCTGAGCTTACGGTGGCAAACGGCACAGTGGGCAAGCTTATCGCTGAATACAGCTGGCGTGCAGCAGGTATCGTTGATGCCAAGAGCCTTGAGGGCTATTATGAGGGCAGCACGGTGCAGCTGCGTATAGGTTCGTCATCGGATACGGTGGAGGCAAGTATCGTTTCGGTCGCCCCTGCCGCAGACGGAGAGTCGGTGTATGTTTTCGAGTGTGACCGCCTTACCGAGGAGTCGGTATCGGGACGAGTTGCGCCTATAAAGATCGTGCTTAACACCTACGGCGGAATAAGAGTTCCTCGTGATGCGATAAGATACAATGATGCAGAGGAAAGAGGCGTTTATGTGCTCAAGGCAAAGACGCTTGTTTTCCAGAAGATCAACGTCATCTACTGGGGCGATAACTATGTTATCTGCTCGAATGAAACAGAGGATGGCTATTTAAAGCTATATGATGAAATAGTGACAGAAGGCAAGGATCTGTATGAAGGAAAAACAGTTGAGTAATACTCAGACAAGCCTTGACGATATCAAAGAAAGCTACGACAGGATCTGCCACAACATCGCCGAGGCGATGAAAGCGGCAGGGCGCACTGACAAGGTGCGGCTGATGGCAGTAACAAAGACTGTTGCGTGTGAGCGCATCAACGCTGCGATAGATCTTGGAGTAGACCTGCTGGGTGAAAACCGTGTGCAGGAGTTTATTGACAAGCGTGACAGCTATAAGCCTGCAGAGGTGCATTTCATCGGTGGGCTTCAGACCAACAAGGTAAAATACATCATCGACAAGGTGTCTATGATACATTCGGTGGATTCCTTCCGTCTTGCGGAGGAGATCAGCCGCCGTGCTGCTCAGCATGGTATCGTCATGGATATACTTATCGAGGTCAATATCGGCTGTGAAAGCAGCAAGGGCGGCATTTCTCCCGACAGCGTGAAGGCTTTCTGCGAAGAGGTGCTGACACTGCCCAATATCCGTCTGAGGGGACTTATGGCAATACCGCCGCCCGGTTGCCCCGAAGAACTCTTCGCCAAAATGCAGGAGATATTTCTGGATATCAAGGCAGGGGAGTTGCGTAATGCAAATAGCGGTAATCTTTTGTTTGATACTCTCTCCACGGGGATGTCAGGAGACTATCAGACAGCCATAAGGTATGGGTCCACAATTATCCGTATAGGCTCGGGTCTGTTCGGATATAGAAATTATATATAACAATATTGGAGGAAAATATCATGAGCTTTATCGATTCTATCAAGTCATCTATCGACAACTGGTCCAGAGACAGATACGCAGGCGAGCCCGCTGCAGATGATGTTGCTGTAGATTACACCAGCAACGCTGTTACTGAGCAGGAGGCGCAGTCTTCTTACGAGCCCGAGGAGGAGTATACCTCTCACAGCAGCTTCAAGAAGAGCGAAAAGCGCATCAATATGCACAATCCTGCAAGCAAGGCTCCCCAGATCCGCCTTATCGCTCCCAAGAGCTATGAGGAGGTTGGCGTTGAGGTAGTTAACCTTATCAAGGATAACTGCGCAGTTGTACTTAATCTCAATACACTTTCCAATGACGACAGAAGCAAGATAATCTACTTCATGCTGGGTGTTGTTGCTATGAGCGAGGGCACTATGCGCAAGGGTGCTACAAACACATTTATCATCACTCCCAAGGGCTACAATCTTGTTGGCGAGATCGAGGATCCCAGAGGCTGATAAGTGGCTGAGCTTCTGAATGAGGAGGAGCGTTACCTCTCTGCGCATATAGCCGATCTGCAGGCTCAGAGCATTCGCAGCGGTGTGCCGAGATTTTCTGCGTTCCTCAATGAGCGTGAGGCTAGGATAGCTGATTGCTCGGTTAAGGGAGAGGTATGCCTTTTTGGCGGGTACGAGGGAGCGTCACGCTGCGTGTGCGGTTTCCTGCAGGGTACCTATGCCGAGGAGCTGGAGCCTGCGGATATTTTTCCGATCTGCGGGGTGACCTTTACCTATAGGAAAAACGATCCCCTTTCGCATCGGGATCTGCTTGGTGCGTTGGTGGGATTAGGTATAAAGCGTGAGCTTGTCGGTGACATATTGACAGCGGAGGGATACTCCGTTGTCTTTGTGCATGATACCGTTGAGGAGCTCGTGCTGCACATGGACAAGGTAGGCAGAGTGGGTGTTACAGCTGAAAAGGGCGTGACAAAGCCGCTGCCGCAGCAGCAGTTTACGGTAATAGATACTACAGTATCCTCGCTCAGGCTTGACTGTATTGTCAGTGCGGCAACAAATAGTTCAAGAGAAAGATCCGCATCGCTCATCAGATCGGGGCTAGTAAATGCGGACTTTTCGCCATGCTTAAATATAAGCAGCGAAGTAAAGCAGAATACGGTGATCTCCATACGGGGCAGCGGCAGATATCGTTTGGGCGAGGTCTGCGGTGAAACTCGCAAGGGGAGGATCCATATCAAAATTTATAAGTATATCTGACCCGTTTTTCGAGGGTAACAATGAAAGGATGATAGCATGAACGCAAAGGAGATCCTGGCCAGAAAGTTTGAAAAAGCCACATTCAACGGATACAAGACAGAGGATGTTGACGAGTTTCTCAGAGAGATATCCGCAGAGTATTCTCAGCTTCAGAAGGATAAGAACGAGCTGGAACGCAAGCTGGAGGTTCTTGCTGACAAGATCCGTGAGTACAGAAATGATGAGGATGCCCTGAAGGATGCCCTGCTGATAGCACAGAAGCAGGCAAATCAGATCACCACCGATGCAAAAAATGCTGCTGACAAGCTTCAGAAAGAGACTGATGAAAAGGTAGCAAAGCAGCTTAAGGATGCGCAGGAGAGAGCCGATAAGCTCCATACGGAGGCAGATGAGTACTCCAAGCGCATGACACGAGAGTCTAACGAGCGTGCTGACAAGCTTGTCAAGGATGCCCGTGAAAAGGCAAGAGAGATAAACGACGACCTGCAGCGTCAGATAGACACTCAGCAGGCAATCATCGAGAAGACCCGCAAGGAGGCTGACGAGTATCGCAACCGCCTGCTTACATCATATAAAGCGCACATGGAGTTTATCGAAAAGCTCCCCGAGAAGTGCGAGAATGAGTTTATAAAGATCGCTGCCGAGGAGGCAGAAAAGCGTGCCGCAGAGCGTGCTAAGGAGGAGGCTGCAAAGAAAAAGGCAGCCGAAGCCGCAAAGCCCAAGGCTGAAGTAAAGGAAGCAAAGAAGGAAGAGCCTAAGGCTGACAACAAGAAGGCTGAAGAGCCCTTCAAGGCAGAGGATAAGGAAGACAATGCAAAGACAGGTGAGTTCCCCTTCTTCGATATCAATTCTGCTTCTAAGAAACATAAATAATCAGACTGCGTTTTCGCAAGTCGAAAAATAAATATGAACAAGGAGACAGCAAAATGTCAGAGGATTTCAACAGCACATTAAATCTCCCGCAGACCGAGTTCCCAATGAGAGGTAACCTCCCCAAGAGAGAGCCCGAGATGCTGGATAAGTGGGAGAATGATCGTATCTATTACGCACTCTCCGAGAAGAATAAGGGTAAGCCTTCCTACACACTGCACGATGGCCCTCCCTATGCAAACGGCAACATCCATATCGGTACTGCCCTTAATAAGATCCTTAAGGATATCATCGTTAAGTATAAGAGCATGACAGGCTTCAATGCTGATTTTGTTCCCGGTTGGGACTGCCACGGTCTGCCTATCGAGCTGAAGGCTATCAAGCAGATGGGTGCTGACAGCGGTACTATCGATCCTGTTGCGCTTCGTAAGAGCTGCCGTGAGTTCGCTCTGAGCTGCCTCGATGATCAGAAGGCTCAGTTCAAGCGTCTCGGCGTATGGGGCGATTATGAGAACCCCTACCTCACCATCAGACCCGATTTCGAGGCTAAGCAGGTAGAGGTATTCGGCGAGATGGTAAAGAAGGGCTACATCTACAAGGGCCTGAAGCCCGTTTACTGGTGCGCAGACTGTAACACTGCCCTCGCTGAGGCTGAGATCGAATATCAGGATGATCCCTGCTATTCCATCTATGTTAAGTTCCCGCTGGCTGACAGCAAGGGCAAGTTTGACGACCTCGGAATCGACCTCTCCAAGGCTTATGTGGTTATCTGGACTACAACTACTTGGACACTGCCCGGTAACCTTGCAATCTGCCTCGGCCCCAACTATGAGTATACATTCGTAAAGGTAGAGGATGAGGAGAGCAAGAGCTATGGCGAGTATCTGCTGATGGCATCTGACCTTGTTTCTACAGTTATGGATGCTGTAGGTATCAAGAACTACTCCACTGTTGGCAGCTTTACAGGTGCCGAGCTGGAGCTTATCGAAACCGACCACCCCTTTATGGGCAGAAAGTCCCCTGTTATCGTGGGCGACCACGTTACACTTGAGAGCGGTACAGGCTGCGTACATACAGCTCCCGGCTTCGGTGTGGAGGACTTTGAGGTATGTATGAAATACAAGGGAATGTTCGAGATCGTCGTTCCCGTTGATGAGAAGGGCATCCTCACAAATGAGGCAGGCCCCTTCGAGGGCCTTAAGACCGCTGACGCTAACAAGGTGATCGCACAGCGTCTTGAGGATGACAATACTCTGCTTGCTATGCAGAAGATCGTCCACCCCTATCCTCACTGCTGGCGCTGCCACGAGCCTATCATCTACAGAGCTACCGATCAGTGGTTCTGCAGCGTTGATATGTTCAAGGAAGAGGCAGTAAAGGCGATCGAGGGCGTTAAGTGGATTCCCGAGTGGGGCGAGGAGCGCATCAAGAACATGGTAAATATGCGTTCCGACTGGTGCATCTCCCGTCAGAGAAGATGGGGCGTACCGATCCCCATGCTCTACTGTGAGGATTGCGGTGCTACCGTTGTAAATGACGCTACTATCAAGGCTACTGCTGACCTGTTCAGAGCTGAAAGTTCCGATGCTTGGTACAGCAAGGATGCAAGCGAGTTCATCCCCGCTGATGTCAAGTGCGAGTGCGGCTGCAATAAGTTCCGCAAGGAAATGGACATCTTCGATGTATGGTTCGATTCCGGCGTAACTCATGCTGCTGTTCTGGAGGAGCGTCCTGAGCTCAGCTGGCCCGCTGACCTCTATCTTGAGGGTTGCGATCAGTACAGAGGCTGGTTCCAGTCTTCTCTGCTGACATCTGTTGCAACAACAGGCAAGGCTCCCTACAAGGCTGTCTGCACTCACGGCTGGGTAGTTGACGGCAAGGGCGAGCAGATGCACAAGTCTAAGGGCAACGTTATCCTCCCCGAGGAGGTCATCAAGCAGTATGGTGCTGATGTACTCCGTCTGTGGGTAGCTTCTCTTGACTTCCACAATGATATGAGAGTGTCTCAGGATATGCTTAAGCAGCTGTCTGAGGCTTACAGAAAGATCAGAAATACCGCAAGATATATCCTCGGCAATCTGCATGACAAGGAAGGCTTCGATCCCAATACTGAGATGGTCGCTATTGATAAGCTCAGCGATCTCGACAAGTGGGCTCTGGCACGTCTTGATGCAGTTATCGAGAAGGTGACAGCAAGCTATGAGAGCTTTGATTTCTATCTTGCTTACCATGCTATCCACAGCTTCTGCGTTGTTGATCTTTCCAACTTCTACCTTGATATTGTCAAGGATACACTTTACTGTGACGCTGAGAAGAGCGAGAAGAGAAAGGCTGTACAGACAACAATGTACATCATTCTCGATGCGCTTGTTAAGCTGATCGCTCCTATCCTCACATTCACTGCTGACGAGATCTGGCAGTATATGCCCCACAAGTCCACTGATGATCTGCGTGGCGTTCCCTTCAACCAGATGCCCGAAAAGACAGGTGCTTCTGTTGACGAGGATAAGTGGGCAAGGATCAATGCTATTCGTGATGATGTGCTGAAGGCTCTTGAGGAGAAGAGAACAGCAGGCATCATCGGTAAGGCTCTTGAGGCTGGTATCAAGCTCTACGCTGACGAAAAGACTGCTGCTGAGCTTGCTGCATTTGACGAGCTTGCAGCTGTATTCGGCGTTTCTTACGTTGAGGTCGCTACAGGTGAGGGCGAGTTCAAGGGCGAGGCAGAGGGCATCTCTCTGACAGTAGAGAAGTCCGAGCATGCAATGTGCCAGCGCTGCTGGACACGAAACAGCTCTGTAGGCGCTAACGAGCTCTGCGCACGCTGTGCAGTAGTCATTGCTGATTTCGGCAAGTAATGAAATAATTAAGGGGGAGGGGTTTGCCCCTTCCCCTGTGATTTTTGAGGAAGAACTATTGAACAAGAACACTATCGCTCCCGAAAACAAGGGGAGAATTATGATATATATGGGGCTGTTGCTGGCGGCAGTTTTAGTGGGCATCGATCAGCTGACAAAGTGGCTGGTGGTATCCAATATGTCGGAGCGCCAGTCGATACACTTGATAAAGGTCGGTGACACGCAGGTACTAAACCTTTCCTATTACCTCAATGACGGTGCGGCATTCAGTATGTTTGAGGGGCAGACGGTTATGCTTATTGCAGTTACCTCGCTCGTGCTTATCGGCATCGTGGTAGCGATGCTGCTGGGCAAGGTGCAGCGCACCTCCTACATCATGACATTTTCGCTCATCATCGGCGGAGGTGTTGGAAACCTTATCGACCGCATCTTCAACGATGGCAAGGTTGTGGATTTCATCGATTTCAGACTGATAAATTTTGCTATCTTCAATTTTGCTGATATATGCGCAGTTTGCGGAGGAATACTCCTCTGCCTGCTGGTCATCATCGACGAGGTCAGAGAGGCTAAGGCGAAAAAGAATGCTAAGCCTTCCGATAATGCGGAGAGTATTGAAGATGGAAACGATTGAGCTGATCGCAGCAGGCGGTACCCGTCTTGACAAGCTCATTGCCGATAGTACCGAGCTTTCACGCAGCGCAGCTGCAAGACTGATAGAAGAGGGCGCTGTCACGGTTGACGGAAAGCCTGCCAACAAAAAGGATACGCCCAAAAGCGGCGCAGTGGTGGAGATCGCTCTCCCTGAGCCGCAGAGCGTTGATATCCTCCCTGAGGATATCCCGATAGAGATAGTCTACGAGGACAGCGACCTGCTTGTAGTCAACAAGCCTAAGGGCATGGTCGTACATCCTGCGGCAGGGCATTACAGCGGAACTCTTGTAAATGCGCTGATGTTCCATTGCGGCGACAGCCTTTCAGGTATTAACGGCGAGATACGCCCGGGAATAGTACATCGCATCGACAAGGATACGAGCGGTCTTTTGATGGTTGCAAAAAATGATTTTGCACATCTGCATCTTTCTGAGCAGATAAAGGAGCATAGGTTTACCCGTGAATACGAGGCGGTGGTGTGCGGTGCAGTCAAAGAGGATGGCACTGTCAATGCCCCCATCGGACGAAGCAAGAATGACCGCAAAAAGATGTGCGTGACAATGGAGAACTCCCGTGAGGCGGTGACGCATTATTCAGTCATCAGGCGATATGCAGGTTATACGCACCTGCGTGTAAGGCTTGAAACAGGCAGGACACATCAGATAAGAGTGCACATGGCATATAAGGGCAATCCCGTTGCAGGCGACGAGGTATACGGAAACGGCAAACCCAAGTGGCTTGAGGGACAATGCCTGCATGCAAAAAAACTCGGTTTTATCCACCCGAGGACGGGGGAGTATATGGAGTTTGAGAGTGATCTCCCCGAGTATTTCAATAAATTCCTGAATAGTATTGAGGGATAAGATGGATTTTAGTAAAGTTATATTCATGACTGACCTTGACGGAACTCTGCTGACGGATGACAAGCGCATACTCTCCGAGGATCTGGAGGCTATAGATCGTTTCAGAAAAGGCGGAGGACTGTTCACCGTTGCTACAGGCAGAGGTTGTGGCATGGCACGTAAGATCGTTGAAAAGCTGGGGATAGATATCCCTGCGGTTGTGTTCAACGGGGCGGCGGTGTATGATTTCAAAAAGGAGCAGTTCGTGTGGCAGTGCGAGATAGGTTCTCATGCGAGGGACTACATCACTAGGCTCTCGGAGCGTTTTCCCGATCTCGGTATCGAGGTGCTGCATGAGCAGACTATCTATACTCCGTTCATTAATCAAACAGAGCTTGACCATCTCGCATTAGAGGGTATTCCGCCGCATCCCTGCACCATAGACGGGCTGCCGCAAAGCGGTTGGCTCAAGGTGCTGCTTGCCCACGAGCCCAAAAAGCTTGATGAGGTGGTGGAGTTTATCAAAGGCTCCGATATGCAGCAGGCGCAGTGGGTGAGGAGTGCCCCTGTTTATTACGAGTGCCTGCCCGAGGGTGTTGACAAATCCATGGGATATAGTCAGCTTATAAGGATACTCGGAGCGGAGGATAGATTTACAGTCGCCTCGGGCGATTATATGAACGACTCTGCCATGATAGAAAAGGCAGACCTCGGTGTTGCTGTTGCCTCTGCACAGGAGGAGGTTAAGGCTGTCGCTGACCTTATCGTCTGCGACAACAACAGCGGTGCGATAGCGGAGATAATCAATTATATCGAACAGCTTTAAGGAGGTCGCTATGAGAAGAGGAACCAAGCTCGATTGGTTGTTTATCACGGTTCAGCTTATACTTGTGCCGATGTGTATCCATCGTGCGATAACAAGAGGAAATCCGTTCTATTATATATTGGCGGTGTTTTGGCTTTTTATGGCGATAAGAGGTATATATATCTATTTCAAGATAAAAAAGCTGCGGGATATGCTTACATCCAAGACAGAGGTGGTTCAGCCTGTCGATAATGGCTCTGTGCTGACTGAAAAGTCAGCGGCGGTGATAGATTCGTTCCCCGACAAGCCACAGCCTATTGGCTATAAGACGGGTTGGATGTGCATCAAAAGTGCCTCTCCCGAGGAGGTTATCAGCAGGCTAGGGCTCAAAAATGCTGTTCCTGCCAACTGGCAGAGCGGTCTTGCAGACCAGTGCAGCAGGGTGTTTGTATCTCCCGTGGTGCATGGCTATGTGCTGGTGACGGGATACGATGTGTTCTTCGGCGGTGACGCTGAGAGTGAGCTTGCAGTGCTCGATGAGATAGCACAGAAATTTCACGAGGTGCAGTGCTTTGAAACTCATAGGATAGTAGATTTCCACACATGGGCAAAGTATGTGAACGGTTCGCTTGTGCGTGCTTACGGCTGGCTCGGTGAGAGTGGTGTGGTTTTTCTCAACAAGGGAGAGATCACCCCCGAGGAGATACAGCTAGGTTTCGATAAGTTCATACAGAGCGACGACGATGACTGGGAGTCTGTAGGATTCCCTGACGAGGAGAGCGTTATGCAGATTGCTGCTGTATGGGGTGTTGACCCTTTCTTCTCCGATGGTAAAAAGTACGAGTATGGAGTGGGATATCTCTGCGAGGAATGATCGGAGGCTTCGATGTACGATAGATTTGCTGATTGGCTTGACAATGTGCTTGCAGAAGGATTGCCTGATGAAGCTGCGGCTCTTAATTTCAATATCTACGAGGAAAGCGGAGATGGCTGGTCTGTTCAGCTTATCGCATCGTCATACTTTGATGAGGACGATGAGGATTGGGCTTGTGACGAGGTGTTCACTACAGGCGAGGATGTGTTCCGCTGGGAAGAAAATGCAAAGTGGAGCCAGATACTTGAAACAGTGAAGAAGCTGATCTCCGATTATCTTGAGAACGGTAGCAGATCCACAGTTTTGAAACAGTATGAGGCTGTTGCTTGTGGGTTTGTTGACGGAGATATTCATATTATCTACCAAAAGCAATAATGTAAAAAATGCCGAGCTTTCGGCTTAAATATAGCTGCGCAAGCGGCTGGAACAAAACAGGAGGTCTAAAATGGACGAACTACTGAAAAAGCAGCTTGAGATCGCTGCAACAAAGGTCAGAATGGGCGTAATTGAGGGCGTTTTCAATGCGAAGGCTGGTCACCCCGGCGGCTCTCTTTCTGTTGCCGATACGCTGACTTACCTCTATATGCACCGCATGAATGTTAACCCCGCTGATCCCGATTGGGCTGAGCGTGACAGACTGGTGCTCTCCAAGGGCCACACAGCGCCTGCGCTGTATGCATGCCTTGCGCACAAGGGTTTCTTCCCCGTTGAGGAGCTGAAAACTCTCCGTAAGATCGACTCCAGACTGCAGGGTCACCCCGTAAGAGGCAAGGTACCCGGCGTTGATATGAGCACAGGCTCTCTTGGTCAGGGTATCTCCGCTGCTTGCGGTATGGCACTTTCCGCTAAGCTCTCTAACGACAGCTACAAGGTATATGCAGTACTCGGCGACGGCGAGATCCAGGAGGGTCAGGTTTGGGAGGCTGCTATGTTCGCAGCTCACTACAAGCTGGACAATCTCACTGCTGTTGTGGATAACAACGGTCTGCAGATCGACGGAAGCATCGCTGATGTAATGTCACCCTATCCCATCGACGAGAAGTTCAAGGCATTCGGCTGGCACGTTATCTGCATCGACGGCCATGATATGGACGCCATCGACAAGGCATTTGCTGAGGCTGATACCATCACCGGCAAGCCCACAGTTATTATCCAGAAGTCCGTTAAGGGCAAGGGCGTTTCCTTTATGGAGAACCAGTGCGGCTGGCACGGCAAGGCTCCCAACGCTGAGGAGTACGCAAAGGCAATGGAGGAGCTGAACTCCGCTCTCTCTGCACTTGAAGCTTAATCAACTACATCGAAAGGATAATATAGATATGGAAAAGAAAGCAACCCGTGACAGCTACGGCGAAGCTCTTGTAATGCTCGCCGAGAAGCGTCCTGACCTCGTTGTTCTCGACGCAGACCTTGCTGCCGCTACAAAGACAGGCACATTCAAGAATGCTCACCCCGACCGCTTTATCGACTGCGGTATCGCAGAGGCCAATATGATGGGCGTTGCCGCAGGCATCGCTACAACTGGCAAGCTGGTATTCGCAAGCAGCTTTGCAATGTTTGCGGCAGGCAGAGCTTTTGAGATCGTTAGAAATAGCATCGGCTATCCCCACCTCAACGTTAAGATCGGTGCAACTCACGCAGGTATCTCCGTAGGTGAGGACGGTGCGTCCCACCAGTGCAACGAGGATATCGCCCTTATGCGTGCTATCCCCGGTATGACAGTTATCAACCCTGCAGACGATGTTGAGGCTAAGGCAGCAGTGCTTGCCATGGCTGACTATGTAGGTCCTACATATATGAGATTTGGTCGTCTTGCTGCTCCTGTTTTCAATGACGCTGCAACCTACAAGTTCGAGGTAGGCAAGGGTGTACAGCTGAAGGACGGCAAGGATATCACCATCATCGCTACTGGTCTTATGGTGGCTGAGGCAATCGATGCTGGCAAGGCTCTTGCAGAGCAGGGCATTGACGCTCGCATCATCAACATCCACACCATCAA
>JAZPZN010000038.1:0-20951 GCA_045544715.1 Oscillospiraceae bacterium
ATTATTCTATCCCCGATTGTATGCTGATCGCAATGATACTGGGGCTATGCTTCGGTGTGGTGTACGAGGTGCTGAGGATAGTCCGCAAATTGCTAGACTATACAGCGGTAACGGTCATCTGCGATATAACGTTTTTCGTGATCTCCGCTTTTGCTGTTTTCATGCTGTCTGAAGCCCTTGGAAACAATGTGCGTATATATACCATACTCGGATATGGCGCAGGAGTTTTTGTCTACATAAATACGCTGGGGCGGCTGTTCAACAGTATCGAGTCTGCACTGATTTCGGGCATTGCGAGAGCTATGGGATGTATTGCACGTTTTTTCGGCAAATTACTGCGACCCGTGTTTAGCTCTATTGCACATATATCAAGTATGGGTTTAGTGACTATTCACGATTTTTTCGCCAAAGCAGCAAAAAATCATAAAAAAGACTTGAAAAATCAAGATGAGGAATGCTATAATAAAGTATATATAAAAGATAACTCGGGGGAAAAATATCATGTCATCAAAGCACAGGTCAGAAAGGGCGCAGGCCGTAAAGCCTAAAAATGCCCTTACAACCTTTTTATTAGCAGCAGCTACCCTGTTCATTGGCATCGCAATGGCATGGTCAACTGTAACCACCAATATCGAGGTTGAAAATAATCAAGCACAAATAGATACACTTTCCGCTCAGATAACAAACCTCAAGGACGATAATGCACAGATAGAGCGTTATCTCAACAATCCCGCTGCCCTTAAGGAATATATGGAGCAGCAGGCAAGAGAGAAGTTCAATTATGCTTATGAGAATGAGATCGTGTATTATATCGTTCCCTCTACGGATATTCAAGAGGTCGCTGCAGCAGAATAATCTAAAGGACAGCTAAGAGGCTGTCCTTTTATGTTAATGTTTTGTTATAATTGCATCGAGATATTGACAATCCTGCCGCATTTGTATAAAATATAAGTATAGTTCCGTTTATGCATAACTTCAGTAGAAAGGAGTAAAATGAATTTCTTTTCAAAGCTGCTGAATAAGCTGTTCAGCCGAACATCGATATGTATAATCAGTATCCTTATTCAGATAGGATATCTGATATCTATTTTCTGGACACTGGGCACACTGTTCACCTACTCGTACATCGTGTTTGCGATACTCGGTATCATCATGTCGCTGTATATTATCAACAAGGATATCAATCCTAGCTATAAGGTGGCATGGATATTTGTTATACTCTCATTCCCTATCTTCGGCTGCATGATATATCTCATCTTCGGCAGAAACGGCTCAGGCAAGATGCTGCGTGAGGAGATGAAAAAATACGAGGCTGAGCGCAGGCTTATCCTGCCGCAAAACGATGTGCTCGTTGATACGATAAAGCGTGATGATCCTCAGGTAGCTAAGGCGGCACATTACCTGTATAAATGCGCAGGCTATCCTCTTTACTCAAACACCTGCACAACATATTTTAAGATCGGTGAGGATAAGTTTGCACGGATGCTGGTCGAGCTTGAAAAGGCTGAGAGGTTCATCTTCCTCGAGTATTTCATCATTGAAGAGGGTAAAATGTGGGGCTCTATCCTTGATATCCTTGAAAGAAAAGCTCAGCAGGGCGTTGATGTGCGTGTGATATACGACGATATCGGATGCCTGCTTACTCTCCCCCACGACTACTACAAGACCCTTGAAAGCAAGGGCATCAAGTGCAAAGTATTCAATCCCATCGCACCCATCTGGCTGGGCAGGACAAATAACCGCAGCCACCGAAAGATACTTGTCATCGACGGTCATACTGCTTTCACTGGGGGCATAAACCTAGCAGATGAATATATCAACGAGTTTGAAAAGCACGGTCACTGGAAAGACTCGGCAGTGATGCTGAAGGGTGAGGGTGTATGGAGCTTTACCATGATGTTTCTCACCGCATGGAACTATCTTAATGCACAAAAGCCAGACAACTACAGCAAATATATGCCCCGCCCCGAGGAGATCGCTGATTTCAGCTCTAACGGATATGTTATCCCTTACACCGACAGTCCCCTCGACAAGGAGCCTGTAGGTGAAAATGTATACATCAACATCATCAATGAAGCGAAGGACTATGTATACATCACAACGCCCTACCTCATCCTCGACAACGAGATGACTACCGCCCTCACCCTTGCCGCAAAGAGCGGCATAGATGTGCGCATAATAACTCCCCACGTTGCGGATAAGTGGTTCGTGCACGCTGTGACAAGGGCGAATTACAAAACTCTTGTAAAGCACGGTGTTAAGATATATGAATACACCCCGGGCTTCATCCATGCAAAAAACTTTGTATCTGATGACAGCGTGGCAGTGGTGGGAACAATAAACCTCGATTTCAGAAGCCTTTACCTTCACTTTGAATGTGCAGCATGGATGTACAAAACAGAAGCTATCCTTGATGTGAAGCAGGATTTTCTCGACACACTCGAAAAGTGCCGTGAGGTCACCTACAACGACTGCATATCAGTTAATCCCTTTGTAAAGCTGATACGTGCGGTGCTGAGATTATTCGCACCTATGATGTAAATAGCTAAGCGGTATCGCATTTGAAACGATACCGCTGTTTTTTATCAGTTGTTATCCATTGAGTTCTGCTCTCTTATCATGCGATCGAACTCCTCAACAGGCACGGGACGTGAATACAGGAAGCCCTGCGCTGCATTACAGCCGCAATGATAGAGGAACTCTGCCTGCTCACGGGTCTCAACACCCTCCGCTATGATATCAAGCCCGATATCCTGCGACATTGTTATGGTGTGGGAGATTATCTTCCTGCCCCTGTCGCTTTCCATAAACTCGGAGAAGAAGCCTCGGTCTATCTTCAGCACGTCAAACTGAGTGGAGCGAAGCATATTGAGCGACGAATATCCGCTGCCAAAGTCATCCATCAGCATCTTGAAGCCGTTTTCCTTGAACTTTGTAACTATCTCACGTACATTATTGCTTTCGATAGATTCGGTTATCTCAAGCTCAAACAGATCCTTAGGAACATCATACTTGGCAACAAGCTTTGAGATGATATCCACAACATCACAGCTGGAGAGATATTCCCTCGATACATTGACCGAGATCGGCACCGGCTTTACACCCTCATCAAGCCAGTGACGCAGCTGCTTGCATGCCATCTCCCAGATGATACAGTCAAGCTTGATGATATATCCATTCTTCTCAAATATCGGGATGAAATCCGCAGGAGATATCATGCCTTTTTCGGGATGTATCCATCTCGCGAGAGCCTCTCCTCCGATTATGCGCTTGGTGGAGATGCAATACTTCGGCTGCAGATACATCACGAACTCGCCGTTTATCGCCGCCTTGTGCATATCATCCTCAATCACCTGCTGCTTGCGCAGCTCGCCCAACATAGTGCTCTCAAAAAACTCGATGTTTTTCAGCGCATTTCCCTTGATGGACTGGCGTGCAAGAGATGCATTATCGCCATGCCGCCTTGTGGAGACAGACTTATCCTCAACAATGCAGATACCAAATATAAGTCGGTATTCGATACCCTTATAGTCGCTCAAACGGCTTTCGATCTTGTGAACAAAATCAATAAGCTCCTGCTTTTCGCCAAACTCGGTGCCGATCATGAAAACATCAGCAGTCAAACGGCAAAATGGCTGCTTTTCGCTACATATCACCTTCAGTGAGTCGCTGAAGAATTTTAACAGCTCGTCGCCAAACTCGCTGCCATATTGGTCGTTTATCAGCTTGAAGCGCTCAACATCGAACTGTATGTATGCCATGTGACCTACCTCACAAGCCGCCATCATATCAGCAAGCTTTTTTGAGAAGATCGCAGGATTTTTATCGGAGGTGAACACTGAAAGCACCTCATGATCAAGCTCCTCTTTGGCGGTAAACGGGCGGATATTTACATGAATATCCGTTGCCTTACTATTTTCATCCTTGAGAAGATTGGTGTAGATATGGCATAGCCTGTAAGCACCATCTGCAGAAAACCGCATTTTCACGACAGCATCAAGAGAATTGTCAGATACACCGTTAAGCACCGCCTCATCCAGCTTTGCACAGAACACCTGATATAGAGCCTGATATGTGTCTTCAATATAGCCGTTATTAAACAAATAATGAAATGGATTGCCACTCTGGGGAAGTGCGACACATCCACCAAGAGTATCGACGGTATTGTCACAGCAATCCCAAAGAAAATGGATGGTATCCATATCTCCCATAGTATACAGCTTTGCAAGCTTTGCACAGCTTTTTTCAGATAACCTATAGTTTTCCAAAACTATCACCATCCTTTGCATACTACAATACTTGAATTATAACACATTTAGATAAATAAATCAACAGAGCGCATATAATATTGTCTAGTTTGCACAAACAATTTTGTTTACTATTTCACATAAAGTATTCGCAAAGAGATTAAAACATAAAAACCGCCCCACGGAAATCCATGGGGCGGAATATTGATGATCTGTGCGTTAAGCTACAAGTAAATTACTTGAGCTCGATCTTAGCGCCAGCCTCTTCAAGCTTAGCCTTGAGCTCCTCAGCCTCTGCCTTGGAAACGCCTTCCTTGATAGCCTTGGGAGCACCCTCAACGAGCTCCTTAGCCTCCTTAAGGCCAAGACCGCAAACATCCTTAACTGCCTTGATAACAGCCATCTTAGCATCGCCGAAGGAAGCGAGTACAACGTCGAACTCAGTCTTCTCAGCCTCAGCAGCGCCGCCTGCAGCAGCACCAGCAGCGGGAGCAGCAGCAACAGCAGCAGCAGATACGCCGAACTCCTCCTCAAGTGCCTTTACCAGCTCGTTAAGCTCAAGTACAGAAAGAGCCTTAACTTCTTCAATCATAGCTAAAATCTTCTCAGAAGCCATTTTAATTTCCTCCTAAATAATATGTTTTGTTAATGTGTACTGCGTTAAGCCGCAGCAATAATAATGTACCGCTTGTTACGCAGCGGCTGCGCTTGTCCGAAAATTAAGCGGACTGCTCTTCGTTCTTCTTTGCGATCTCGTTGATAGCGATAGCAACACGCTGGATGGGAGACTGCAGCATGAACACGAGCTGAGAAAGCAGAGTTTCCTTGGAGGGAAGCTTAGCGTACTGCTCAACCTCTTCCTTAGAGATTACCTTGCCGTCTACAAAGCCGAGCTTGATGGAGAACTTGCCATCAGACTTCTCAGCCTTCTTGTACAGAAGCTTGGGAGCAACGATGATATCCTCAGCGTGAAGTGCGATAGCTGTTGTACCGGAAAGTGCGGGCTCAAGACCCTCGATACCTGCAGCCTCAGCAGCACGCTTCAGAAGTGTGTTCTTTACTACAAAGTAGTCTACACCGCTCTCACGGAGCTCCTTACGGAGCTTGGTATCCTCCTCAACGGAGATACCCTTGTAGTCAACGAGAACACCGCCTGCAGCAGCCTTCAGCTTGTCAGCCAGCTCTGCTACATAAGCCTGCTTCTGTTCGAGTATGCTTTTACTAGGCATAATTTCACTCCTTTTTCAAAATTTACGCTGTTTCAAAGCATGGAAATAAAAAATCCCTCTCTGAGCAAAGACAGAAAGGAACAGTAAAGATCATTTACATTTCCCATTCCTCGGCAGGCGGACGTACCATTAAAGCCTTGCGGCAGCCTGCTGTCTTTAGAACAGCATATATAGTATATCATATATAATTCGGTTTGTCAAGAGGTAAATTGAAATTTTTTGATTTTTTTGCCGCAAAGACATAATCCGCATCCACGGAAAATATATATTTACAGACAAAGCCGACGGAACAATGTATGTTCCGTCGGAAATATGTAGATAACTATCAGCCGAGCTTCTGAAGCTCACCGAGACACTCGGAGCAAATATTCTTGCCCTTGAATACTGTTATGCTGCTTGCATTTGAACAGAAAGAGCATGCAGGCGAATACTTCTTCAAAATAATAGCGTCATCCTCAACGTAGATCTCAAGGCTATCCTTGATGCTGATATCAAGAGTTCTTCTCAGCTCTATCGGGATAACTATGCGTCCCAGCTCATCTACTTTTCTTACGATTCCTGTTGATTTTAACATTATAATTTTCCTCCTTGTAGAAATTAAAATAAATTGATATATCCTTGTTTCAATAAACAGATTATACCATATTTATCACACATTGTCAATAAGTAAATTGTAAAATTTTAGTAAATTTTTAAATATCATGCGTTTTTTACAGCGACTTTCAGTGACGCTATGTCCACGAACATACTGTTTATACGGACTTACGGTACCTTATAGTGCTATATCCTTGCTGTCACAAGATGTCGAAGATAGGGAGGTATCATGCAATACATTATCGTGATAATTTCCATCATATCAATCCTTTATGCTGCAGCAAACGGTCAAATGCAGCAGCTATCCTCTGAGATGCTTACAGGCGCAGGAGATGCTGTTACTCTTGTGCTGTCTATCTGCGGCGTTATGTGCTTCTGGTGCGGAATGATGAAGGTAGCCGAAAAAGCAGGCATCGTATCTGCAATTTCAAAGCTCCTCTGCCCTGTTATTTCGTGGCTGTTTAAGGGGCTGAAAAAGGGAAGCAAAGCTTCGCAGCTTGTTGCAATGAACCTCACCGCTAATCTGCTGGGGCTTGGCAATGCCTCTACGCCACTGGGAATAAAGGCTATGCAGGCTATCGCTGAGGAGGAGAATGCATCAGACACTGCTACCAACAACATGGTGCTGCTTACAGTGCTGAACACCGCAAGCCTTCAGATAATTCCGTCTACGATGGCGGCTCTGCGGCTTGCACAAGGCGCAGACACACCTATGGATGTGCTGCCCTGCGTATGGATAGTTTCTGCGTACAGCGTAATAGTCGCTGTAGTGGCAGCAAAGCTGCTTGGTAAGGAGACAAAATGAGCTTTACTGACTGGATAATTCCGCTGGTGACAGCAGCGATAATAATCGTAGCACTTTTCAAAAAGGTAGATATATTCGGGTGCTTCTGCGAGGGCGCAGCGGAGGGATTGCAGACTTGCAAAGATATCCTCCCTGCTTTGGTGCTGCTGATGGTATGTATAGCTATGCTGCGCTCAAGCGGTGTTATAGATGGCTTGACAGCTCTGCTGACACCGCTTTGCGAGATAGTATGCTTCCCCGCTGAATGTATACCTATGGTGCTTCTGCGCCCATTTTCGGGCAGCGGGGCAATAGCTATCTACAACGAGATAGCAACTCAAAACGGTGCAAATTCGCTGGCAGAGAGAGTTGCTGCAGTGCTGATCGGGTCATCTGAGACCACATTTTACACCATCGCAGTTTACTTTTCTGCTGTCAAGATAAAAAAGACACGCCATGCAGTACCAGCTGCACTGACCGCAGACCTTACAGCATGGCTCGTTTGCGGCATGGTCGTAATGCTGATGTTTGGCGCAGGGAGATAGAATATATCAACACGACCATAATACGTAATAGATGAACAACAAACGCTCCATTTTTAATGGAGCGTTATGCTTAGGCGAAACAAAAGCTGCGTAATAAAACGCAGCTTTTAATATTTTATCACAGCTTAAGAATTAAACACCAAATCTGATTGTGTTAACCTTAACGCCAGGGCCCATTGTGGAAGATACAGTACAGCTCTTGATGTACTGACCCTTTGCAGCAGCGGGCTTAGCCTTAGCAACAGCGTCCATAAGTGCGTTGAAGTTCTCCTCGAGCTTCTCTACGCCGAAGGATGCCTTGCCGATGGGGCAGTGAATGATGTTGGACTTGTCAAGACGGTACACGATCTTACCAGCCTTAGCTTCCTGAACAGCCTTAGCAACATCAGGAGTTACAGTACCAGCCTTGGGGTTAGGCATCAGGCCTCTAGGACCGAGAACCTTACCGAGTCTACCAACAACGCCCATCATATCGGGAGTTGCGATAACAACCTCGAAGTCCATCCAGCCGCCCTGGATCTTAGCGATTGTGTCGTTATCTGCAATGTAGTCAGCACCTGCAGCCTTAGCATCTGCTTCCTTCTCGGGCTTGCAGAATACCAGAGTTCTGATGGTCTTACCAGTACCGTTGGGCAGTACTACTGCGCCACGAACCTGCTGGTCAGCGTGACGGGAGTCAACACCCAGACGGATGTGCAGCTCAACTGTTTCATCGAACTTAGCCTTTGCAGTCTTGCAAACTAAGTCGAGAGCCTCGTTGGATTCGTAAACCTTGGTAGAATCAACGAGCTTTGTGCTTTCAATATACTTCTTACCGTGTTTCATTATTTATCCTCCTTGTGGTCAAGCGGAATTATCCTCCCACTGAATGTAATCTAGTGTTAGTATGAATGAGATCAGTCAACGACCTCTACGCCCATGGAGCGAGCTGTACCAGCGATCATGGACATTGCTGTGTCGATGTTAGCTGCGTTCAGGTCGGGCATCTTCTTCTCTGCGATCTCCTGAAGCTGAGCCTTGGTGATCTTTGCAACCTTTGTCTTGTTGGGAACACCGGAACCGCTCTCGATCTTGCAAGCCTTCTTGATCAGTACACTTGCAGGGGGAGTCTTTGTAATGAATGTGAAGCTTCTGTCTGCATAAACTGTAATTACTACAGGGATGATCAGACCAGCCTGATCCTTAGTTCTCTCGTTGAATTCCTTTGTAAATGCCATAGTGTTGACACCGTGCTGACCCAGTGCGGGACCAACGGGGGGAGCAGGTGTAGCCTTGCCAGCAGGAATCTGTAATTTAATAAATCCTGTTACCTTCTGTGCCATGTTATTCTACCTCCAATTAAAACTAAGAAGTTTCTCAAATTTTGCGGATTTCGCTGATCTTAACTGTTGTCGGTACGACCTTGCCTCCGAACAATACCATGTCGATCACTGCTGTTCCCTCTTCGGGATCAATGGATACGACCTTGCCCTGGAAGTCAAACGTATCGGTAACACAGTTAACGGTCTCTCCGACCTTAAAGGAAATTTCGGGTGTTGTTTCTTCTCTTTCAGCGAAGAGATTCGCAACCTCTTCATCACTGAGAGGTGTGGGCTGGGATCCGGGGCCTACAAAGCCCGTTACGCCTCTAATGTTTCTGCAGATATGCCATGTTTCATCAGTGCATATCATCTTTACAAAAACATAGCTGGGGAATACCTTATCCTCAAAATCAACTACCTTGCCATTTTCCTTTGTCATGGTAGCCATTACTGTAGGAACATAGGTCTCCTCGATCAGGTGCTGCAGATTTCTGTTCTCGACAAGCTTCATGATGTCGCCTGAAACCTTGTTCTCATAACCGGAATAGGTGTGGAGAACGTACCACTTGCACTCGCCTGATGCCATGATATCAGCCATAATTCAACCCCCTTGAAATGTTAGCCCAGAACCTGCGTATTAAGCAGGCTGAACAGAGTGTCAATACCAAATATGAACAACGCTGCCAAAGCACATACGATAAACACAACGATAGTGTTCTTGGTAGTAGCTTTGGGTGTGGGCCATACGACCTTCTTGAACTCTGCCCTTACATCCTTAAAATACTTAACGATGGACTTCTTGGGCTTTTGCGAAGCCTTTTTTGATTTGCCGTCACCGGACTTTGCATTCTTGGACTTCTTGTCCTGCTTGCCTGCGCTCTTCTTCTCGGAAGAATCATCAATGGGAGCTTCATCGCTAACTTTTTTGGTTAAATCGATTTCGTTTGCCATTTTCACTCCTCCTGATTACTTGGTTTCCTTATGAAGAGTATGCTTTTTGCAGAATCTGCAGTACTTGTTCATCTCAAGTCTCTCGGGATCGTTCTTCTTGTTCTTCATGGTGTTGTAGTTGCGCTGCTTGCAATCTGTACACGCCAGTGTAATTTTTACTCTCACTTTCGGCACCTCCTATTTTCTTGCCCTGTCGGGCGATATTGCCTCCCTCTGCCACGGAATTGTGGTTTTGAACAAGGGTCATCCGTGCAAAAATGCACAAAAAAATATACCCCTATTCGAGGTATTACCATTATAACATAACTAAACTGCGTTGTCAAGTGTTTTTTTGAAAAATATAAAATATTTTGTATTTCCTTCATTTTGGAGGAATATTTCGCTGCAAAAGGCTTGAAAATGGGACATATAAGTGCTATACTATATTTAACAACTTAATAACAACATTTGGAAAGGAGCGTCCCTATGTCACCTATTCAGCCAAACTTCGCAGCACCTACAGGACTAAAGCCTGTCGATGATGTCAACAGCCCACAGACTAAGCTCAACCAGACCCTCAAAAACAAACTAAAGCTCATGTATGTGTACGATGCGCTTCTCGCCCTCACCGACCCACCCGAAAAAGGTACAGAGGCTAAAAGCCTCACCCTTGCCGAGATAAACCAGTATATCGTTGACAAGTATAATATATCTATCGACAGAAAGTGCTTTTATCAGCTCATCAGTGCACTTAAAGCGTCGGGTATCGATATAGTGCACG
Organism: Oscillospiraceae bacterium; assembly: GCA_045544715.1. Classification (GTDB taxonomy): domain Bacteria; phylum Bacillota; class Clostridia; order Oscillospirales; family Ruminococcaceae; genus CAG-115. The sequence continues at coordinate 10,412 of JAZPZN010000038.1, forward strand.
GCAGCGGGCAGTATGCAAGGTATTATATCAACGAAAGGCTTTTCAGCCTTGCGGAGCTCAAGCTTATCGCAGGTGCGATTGCATCCTGCAAGATACTGGATGAGACCAGTGCAAATACTCTGCTGGATAAGCTGAAGCAGCTCACAAGTCAGCGCAATGCCGAGGCAATGACCACAAAGCGTGTGTATACCGCAGGCAGACCTGATGCCAACTACAGCAAGGAGCTTTTCAACACCATCGACACCATCAATTGCGCTATCCGTGACGGAAAGCTCATCAGCTTTGATTACTACCAGTACACCACAAAGACCAACGGAAACAAGCGTGTGCGTGAGATAAGCCCAGGTCAGAACGGAAACCGCAGATTTGTGACCCCCTACGAGCTTGTATGGAACAACGAAAGCTACTACCTACTCTGCCACTACTCGGGCCACGACAAGGGAGATGAAAAGGAGATAACTCACTTCCGTGTGGACAGGATGCAGAACGTTCGCATCGTCGCTCCCAGCAACAAATACCCCTATGTTCCAATTGCTGATGTCAACAAGGATTTCAATCTGCGCAGCTACATGAGCACCACGTTCTCCATGTTTGGTGGCAAGGATACCATCGTGAAGATACGCTTTTCGCTTGCTAAAAAGGGCATCGTAAGCTCAGTCGTTGACCAGTTCGGTGCAAATGTCAGCACTATTCCCGACGGAAAGGATCACTTCTATATCAAGGTGCCCGTCAAAGTCAACAATCCGTTCTTTGCATGGGTGATGCAGTTCGGCGGCAACGCTGAAATAGTAGAGCCCCTCGATGTGCGTCAGCAATACATAGATCTGCTGAAAAAGTCGCTTGCTTCAATGGAAAAATAACATACAAAAGGCGGAGATATCCGCCTTTTTATGTTAATAGCCAAAATAATCGCTCAGGCTGCGGTATTCGTCGTTGCGTCTGCTGCCCTTTCTACCGCACCCGAACACCTCACGGTTTATCTTGTCACGGTATTTCCAGATGACAGAGGCCACCGCATCAACACCATTAGCTATACAACGGGGCTGATCGAACATCTCCGTCATGCTGCCATACTTCTCATAAGCTGCAGGAGCTCCGCTGCCGCTTGCCTGAAAATATATCGACATATTTCCTGCCTTGACACTGAAGGAGTTATTCAGCTGACGTGCAAACGCATTTGCGTCGCTCTTGTTTCTTATGCTTGTAACGGGGGCGGTGTTCTTCTTTCCCATATCTGTCACCTCTCATCAGTATTCAGACTTTATCTTGTCTGTAACTATATTATACATCAGTCACGGAACATTTGAGAGGTATTTTTGGGACAATTGAAAATATTGAGGAATTATATCTCCCCAAGAAGCCTCAGTGCATTGTTGCAGAGGATATCCTCACGCTCTTCCTCGGTGAAGGGGATGGCATTGAAGCGTGCAAGCTCCTCCTCGGCTCCCCACATGGGGTAGTCGGTGCCGAACATCACTCGCTTTGTGCCGAGATTGCGGATAAGCTCGGCTGCCCTTTCGGGCTTGAATGCGTAGAGGGAGCTCGACAGGTCTGCATATATGCTGCCGTCGCTGAACAACTCCTCTGCCCTATCCCACTCGCTCCAACCTGCAAGGTGAGCACCGATTATCGTAAGCTTCGGGAAACGCTTGTGAACTCTGAAAAGCCTCTCGGGGCCTGAAAAATCGTAGCGGAAATCTCCTACATGAAACAATATGGGCAGCCTGCCCTCAGCAGCCTCATAGATAGGGAAAGCCTTTTCATCGTCCACCATGAACTTCTGAAAATCGGGATGCAGCTTTAAGCCCTTAAGTCCCAGCTTCTGTATACGCTCGATCTCCCCCGCAACGTCCTCATAATCGGGATGGATAGCCGCAAAGCCCGTAAACTTGTCGGGATACTTCGCAACGCTCTCAGCAATAAAATTGTTGATGCTTTCCACCTGATGAGGCACAGTTGCAACGCTCTGCACAATGTAGCGGTCGATGCCCGCCTTTTTGCCCTGACGGAGCAGAGTTTCTATCATTCCATTGTACTCAACGTGCATATCGTAGAACTGACTTATGCCCTCGGATGCCTTTTCAGCTATCTTATCGGGGAAAATATGTGCGTGTGCGTCGATGATCATTTTGTTTCCTCTTTCGTCTACAGTTTATATTTATCCATTGGTAATGCCAAAATTCATTGCAAACAGCGCAGCCCATTCTCTGAGCCAATAATTCAGCAGCATATAGCGCACAGTGCCGCCCGAGCAGTTGCCTATCTCAGTATAACCGCACCTTTGGGCATAAAGCGTTGCACGATACTGGTGAAATTCGCTGGTGGCTATCATTATTCCGTCGGTTATGCCGATCTCGGCGAGCTTTTCGGCAGAAAAGCGGAAGTTCTCCTCCGTCGAGGTAGACTTGTCCTCCATGATTATCCTGTCGGCGGAAATTCCGCAGTCCGCAAGGATACGGCGCATAGCCTCTGCCTCGCTGATGTCCTCACCATCACCCTGTCCTCCGCTGACTACGCAGAAAGCGTCGGGATGCTCTTTAAGCACCTGCACCGCAGCAAGCGTCCTTACATACAGCATCGTGCTGGGAGTTTCTCCCCTCACCCTACAGCCGAGTACAATCACCGCATTGGGGCTTTCAAGAGGCTTGTTGATGTGGCAGAGCATATTAACCGAATAGAAGCTGACAAGAAACAGTGCGAAAGCTGTAACTAACGCAGCCAATATCAGCAAGACCTTGCCGAAAACTCTCCCCCACAGACTTTTTATCAGCTTGAACAGTTGCCGATAAAAAAGCGTGCACAGGACAATTCCGCCAAAGCCGATAATTCCGATAATGCTGCCTGCAGTAAACCTTGAGCACAGCGACCATACAAGCATAAATGATGCAGCAACTATTATAATTATGCGCAGAAGTTTTGCAAAGATCGGTGTTTTGTTTTCGTTTTTGGTTAAAGTTTTCATATTTTCCACAATTATTCTGTAAATATCATTATAATAAACATAAGCGGAGCTTTCGCTCCGCTTTTTTATAAGTTTTGTGAGCGACTATAGTTCGCAGATGAGGTATTATTGACGGCTTATGCCTCAGCACCCATCTGGATTGCCTTCATATTCAGCTCCAGCATACCTGCCTTCTTGGGAGGAATGATCTCCTTCAGCGCAGCCTCTACCTTATCATCGCTGAGAATGCCTGTCTCCTTCAGCAGCTTGCCGATGAGGATGATGTTAGCCATTCCCTTCAGACCGTTCTCCGCAGCCATCTCGGTAGCGGGAACATAGAAGCACTTGATGTCAGTTCTGTCGGTCTTAGCGTCGATAAGTGTGCTGTCGATAAGAGCGATTCCGCCGGGCTTGACAGTATCGATGAACTTGTCGAAGCTGGGGGTGTTCATAGCGATGAGCATATCGGGCTCAAGCACCAGAGGAGAGCCGATGGGAGTGTCGCTGATGCAGACGGAGCAGTTAGCTGTACCGCCACGCATCTCGGGGCCGTAGGAAGGGAGCCACGAAACCTCGCACTCAGCCTTCATACCAGCGTAAGCAAGCAGCTTGCCTGCGAACAGGATACCCTGACCGCCGAAGCCTGCAAGAATGATCTCATTTGTCATCTTACTGCACCCTCCTTATAAACGCCCAGAGGATAGTAGGGCAGCATATTTTCCTTCAGCCAGTCGATAGCCTCAACGGGCGACTTGCCCCAGTTTGTAGGACAGGTAGAAAGCACCTCGATAATGGAGAAGCCCTGCTTGTTCTTCTGGAACTCAAAGCCCTTGCGGATAGCAGCCTTAGCCTTGCGGATGTTAGCGGGATCGATAACAGTTACACGCTCAGCAAGAGCAACACCGCTCAGTGTGGAGAGCATCTCGCTCACTCTTACGGGGAAGCCCTCAACAGAGGTATCTCTGCCGTAGGGAGTTGTCTGTGTAACCTGACCGGGCAGAGTTGTGGGAGCCATCTGGCCACCTGTCATGCCGTAGGTGGTGTTGTTGATGAAGATAACTGTGATGTTCTCGCCTCTTGTGGCAGCGTGAACGATCTCAGCAGTACCGATAGCGGCAAGGTCGCCGTCGCCCTGATAGGTGAATACGAACTTGTCGGGGTTGCTTCTCTTGATACCTGTAGCAACTGCGGGAGCTCTGCCGTGGGCAGCCTCCATCATATCGCATGCAAAATAGTCATAAGCCATTACAGAGCAGCCAACGGGTGCAACACCGATGGTCTCGCCCTCGATGCCCATCTCGTCGATAACTTCAGCAACGAGGCGGTGTACGATACCGTGTGTGCAGCCGGGGCAATAGTGAAGCGGCACATCTGTAAGAGCGTGGGGTTTCTTGAATTCGGGCATTTTACTTCGCTCCTTTCTGCGCCATTGTTGTGATGCGCTCTAAGATCTCAGCAGGCTTGGGGATGATACCGCCTGTTCTGCCGAAGAACTCTACGGGCTTGCTGCACTCGATAGCAAGCTTTACATCGTCTACCATCTGTCCCATGGACATCTCGGTAACGAGTACAGACTTGGCATTTGCACAAGCTGCCTTAATCTCTGCCTTGGGGAAGGGCCAGAGTGTGATGGGGCGTACAAGGCCAGCCTTGATACCCTGCGCTCTAGCAGCGTCAACTGCGGACTTAGCAATTCTTGCTACAGAGCCGTATGCGCATACTACTACATCAGCGTCATCGGTGAGATATGCCTCAGCCTCGTGGAGCTCCTCCTGAAGCTTTGCATAGCGCTCGAAGCGCTCAATTACCTTCTGCTCAAGCTCATCAGCCTTGAGGTAGAGGGAGTTTGTGATATTGTGTGTTCTCTGGTTCTTGTGGCCGTTTGCTGCCCAGGGCTTGTTGGATGCGTCAGCGAAATTGATCTCTGCGTCCTCGAAGTTTACAGGCTCCATCATCTGACCCAGCAGACCGTCTGCAAGGATCATTGCGGGCATACGGTACTTGTCAGCGTAGTCGAATGCCTTGTTTACTGTATCTGCCATCTCCTGAACACTGGAGGGAGCGAATACGATAACCTGAAAATCGCCGTGACCGAGGGCTCTTGTAGCCTGCCAGTAGTCAGCCTGTGAGGGCTGGATGCCACCAAGACCGGGGCCGCCTCTCATTACATTGATGATGACACAAGGAAGGTCTGCACCAGCTATGTAGGAGATTCCCTCAGTTTTAAGGGAGATTCCGGGAGAGGAGGAGCTTGTCATACAGCGGATACCTGTACCGGCACAGCCATATACCATGTTGATAGCGGAAACCTCGGACTCTGCCTGCAGGAAAACGCCGCCGATCTTGGGCATACGCTTAGCCATGTAAGCGGAGATCTCGGTCTGAGGGGTGATGGGGTAACCGAAGAAGCACTTGCAGCCTGCTCTGATAGCAGCCTCTGCGAGAGCCTCGTTGCCCTTCATAAGATATCTAGCCATTATTTGTCACCTCCGCCTACTGTAATTGCACAATCGGGACACATCATCGCACACATAGCGCAGCCGACGCAAGCATCGTCATTAACGCATACTGCGGTGTAATAGCCCTTTCTGTTCAGCTTTTCGTGCTGGATCTCTACGATCTTCTTGGGACATGCGGTAGTGCAAAGTCCGCAGCCCTTGCAGATCTCAAAATCTACATTGATCTTTGCCATTTTTGTCTCCTTTCGGAAATAACCGCTCTTGGCGGTAGATTACATTTTTTATACTTAACAGCAATTACTCGCCTCTGAATGTGTTGACGAATATCTCCTGCTGAAAGCAATCCTTTACACCGAGCCGCTTGTCCGCTGCCGTAAAAAGCAGGGGCTGCCCGATCTCCTTTGCGCAGGCTTCTGCGTAGGAAAGCGATGAAAGCACCGTTTCAGCGGTGGTTTCAGTGCCGAGGTTTGAGCAGTTGACTATGCCTGTAGCTTTGAGCCCCGAAACGAACTCGATATCGCCGAGCAGCTCCAGAGCCTCCTTTGGCTCAGAGGTGAGCAGGCGATATTTGTTGACAACATAGATCATGTCATAGCCTCGGTTTTTGAGGATAGTCGCATACTGTCCGAGTGCTGCTGCACCTGCATCATCACCGCCGACATCAGCTATCACCCTGTCAAAGCTGTCCAGCAATCCGTTCATATCGAAGCAGAGTGCGGGAATATCAAGATTGGTGTTAGCATACTGGGGCGAGATAAGGCGGATGCCATGCTTATCGAAAAGATCTGCAAAATCCGCAGTGCGGTAATATGGATTTACGATATCAAGGTCTACAACGCAGACCTTTTCACCCGCCGCAGCATAGTGCAGCGCAAGGTTAACCGCAAGACTTGTTTTTCCTGAGCCATAGTGGCCCGTTATCATCACCGCACGAGAAAGTTCAAACATAATACTCCTAAAAAGCTATCAATAATTTAATTCCGGTATCTCGCTCATTATTTCAGCCATGCTGAGGCCCATAACACCAATAGCGAATACGAAATACAACACATATATCAATATCACAATAGCAAAGCTGATAGCCATGAAGATGAGCTGTGCCTGAGCAAATCTCTTCTTAGCGATCGGAATGCTGTTACTGCAAGCCCACACTATCCACATGATGAACTGACCGATACCGCAGGTAACCATACCTACAAGATAAGGCAGAATCAGAGTCCACACCCAGTCCTTTAGGGTCATCTCCTCGTTGTTTATGGGAGCAGTGAGATTTACATTCACATTGGTGTAGTTAGGCATCGTACCCTGATTGCCTGATGTGTTGTATGTAGTGGTAGACATAGTGGGTACATTGGATGTCACATTGGCAGCAGGTGCACCGGCTGCGGGCATGGATGCCTGTTCAGCAGCATCTGTGGGCTTTGAAAGGTTTACTGCGCTCTCAAGAGTTTCGCCGCAGTTGGGACAGAACTGTCCGTCGCCGTTAACAAGCGAACCACAGGCTTTACAAAGTCTTTCCATATCGATTACCTCCATAATTACTTTGCTGCAAAAAGCAGCTATAGATATCTATGACGATAAGGCAAAAACTAGCCGACAACCGTCACATACACTATCATTTTAGCACATTAAAGGCGATTTGTCAACGCTTTGCCGCAAAAAAGCCATCCGCATACAGCAAAACAGCCGCATTTAAGACATTCACTATATAATATCCCGATATTACGCAGATTATTCAGCTATCACAAGGATATCTCCTCGCCGCCTACCAGCCACAGATTCATACCTGCGCCTACAAGCTCATTCGGACGGTCACGGAAGCCGAAGCGACGATAGAATGGCTCCTTTCCCGACGCAGACATCAGATACAGCACTATCTTCTCGCCATCTTCAAGGGTGGAGTGCATGTGGGCAACTGTACGCCTCATCATCTCTGAGCCTATGCCCTGTCCTTGATACTCGGGAATAACGATGACATCGGTAATGAAATTTGCATAGCTGCCATCAGACAGAACTCTTATCATCGCAACACATCTGCCATTGTCACGCACGCTCATAATGTGGAATGCGTTGTTGAGCGCATTGCCCGCTATCCTGTCAGAAAGCGGAATAAAGTTGACAAGCCTGCGCATCTCCTTGTACTCTTCAAGGGTGGGGGCTTTGTTTATGTATTCTAATGCCATAAAGTTTCTCCTGATTGTTGATATGTTCCTCTGTTTTGCACAAAGGGCTATAATACCCCAAAAGCCGCCGACTATAATGTCAGCGGCTGTTATTGGTTATCTTACTCCTCGCTGTCGGTGGGCTTATCGCTATCAACAGCAGGCTTTTCGGTATCGAGGGATACCTCGGGAGTGTCTATTTCCTCGGAAATAGTTTCCTTCTTGATCTCGTTTCCGTCCCAGTCGATCTCGCCGTTCATCAGACGGTAGAAATCGGGGCCGTCGATCTTCTCGTTGCGGATGAGATACTGTGCGCAGCTCTCCAGCATATCACGATGCTCGGTGAGGATGCTCTCACAACGCTGGAAGCCCTCCTCAATGAGCTTTCTTACCTCCTCATCGATCTGTGCTGCGATGTTCTCAGAGTAGTTTCTGCCCTGTGAGTAATCCCTGCCGAGGAACACCTCGTGGTCAGCACTGCCGTAAAGCACTGTGCCGAGCTTCTCGGAGAAGCCGTACTTGGTCACCATATCCCTCGCAACGGAGGTAGCACGCTCGATGTCGTTGGATGCACCTGTGCAGATATCGTCAAGCACCAGCTTCTCTGCAACTCGTCCGCCGAGGAGCACTACGATGTTCTCCTTCATGCGGTTGCGTGTAACATGACGGTTGTCGTTCTCGGGAAGGTGCATAGTGAAGCCTGCCGCCATTCCTCTCGGAATGATGGAAACATGGTGCACCTTATCCTGCGTGGGACAGAACATCGTTGCAACGGCGTGGCCTGCCTCGTGATAAGCAGTGATGCGCTTATCCTCGTCGGTGATGACCCTAGACTTCTTCTCGGGGCCTGCAACTACCTTAATGGTCGCCTCCTCGATATCCTTGCGGATGATCGCCTTGCGATCCTCTCGTGCGGCAAGCAGAGCCGCCTCGTTCACGAGGTTCTCAAGATCTGCACCTGTAAAGCCTGCGGTGGTAGCCGCAATGGTCTTGAGATCAACATCGGGGCCGATGTTCTTGTTTCTGGTGTGTACCTTAAGAATTTCCTCTCTGCCCTTGATGTCGGGGTAGTTTACGACGATCTGACGGTCGAAACGTCCTGGACGCAGCAGTGCGGGATCAAGAATATCACGACGGTTGGTAGCCGCCATTACGATGATGTTTTCGTTCTCGGTGAAGCCGTCCATCTCAACGAGGAGCTGGTTAAGTGTCTGCTCACGCTCGTCGTGACCGCCGCCGAGGCCTGCGCCTCTCTGTCTGCCGACAGCGTCGATCTCATCGATGAAGATGATGGAGGGCGTATGCTTCTTAGCCTGATCGAACAAGTCACGAACTCTCGATGCGCCGACACCGACGAACATCTCAACAAAGTCAGATCCCGAGATTGAGAAGAACGGAGCGCCAGCCTCGCCTGCAACTGCCTTAGCAAGCAGGGTCTTACCTGTACCTGGAGGGCCTACGAGCAGCACGCCCTTAGGAACTCTCGCACCGATATCACGATACTTGTTGGGGTGCTTGAGATAGTCAACTATCTCGATAAGCTCCTGCTTTTCCTCGTCTGCGCCTGCAACGTCATCAAAGGTCACCTTCTTGCCGCTCTGCTGGCGAACGTTAGCCTTGGAGAAATTGTTCATCTTTCCGCCGCCGCCCGTGGAGCGCATGATGATAACAGTGAAAACTATCATCAGCCCCACAAGGAGCAGATAAGGCAGGATGCTTGTAAAGAATGTGTTATCCTGAATGGGGAGGTAATCCTCCTTCAGGGGAGCGTCGGGATTTGCCTCGTTGTAGCGCACACGGTAGTATGCCATCTCGCCGTCGTCATTGTAGCCCGTATTGATATCGTTGATGAAGATGCTTACATTGGGTACGGTGTACTCGATGTATTCATCCGCCTCAGCACCCTTTAATCTGAACTTCAGCTTGCCGCTGCCGAGGTCTAAGGTATACTCAGCGACATTCAGCTTGTCGAACTCCTCAACTATCTCGCTGTAGGTTGGTGCATCTGTCTTCGCTGTACCACTCGCCATGTTGAGCACGGATACCAATCCGAATATCAGCAGAAAGATGATGAGGAAATAGATAATTACGCCCTTGAACTTGTTTGACTTCATTTAAGCCGCCTTTCCGGTATAAACCATGATATATGTGCTTTGCCGCCCTACTCTCCGAGGGCTGCCACTCCCACATACGGGAGGTTGCGGAAATTCTCCGCATGATCAATGCCGTAGCCTACAACGAACTTATCGGGAATCGTAAATCCGATGTAGTCGGCTGTAAAGCCCTTTATCTGCCGTCTGTCGGGCTTGTCAAGCAGCACGACTATACTTACAGATGCAGGGCTGTGTTTTGAGAGCATCTCAGTTTTGATCTTATCTAAGGTCTTTGCAGTGTCGAGTACATCCTCCACCACGACAACGTGTCTGCCATTGATGTCGATAGGGGCTTTAGTCTGCTCAAGGCTGACCTCGTCAGACACCGTACCTTTATAATAGCTGGAGGCACGGATAAAATCGATATCCAGCGGACACTCCACCGCCCTGATGAGGTCGGTAAAAAACACCACCGAGCCCTTCAGCACGCACACAAACAAAGGTCGCTTGTCACCGAAATCCTCGGTGAGCTGTTTGCCAAGCTCCCTGACCCTTGCCTGCAGCTCCTCCTCAGAGTAGAGTATCTCAACTATTTCAGCAGGCTTGTACATTAACGTCAGCTCCTTTAACGTCATCTATGTTAAGATTTTACCAAACTGCTTTTGTCATACGTTATTAATTATAACACACTTTATGATAAAATGCAAATGGTTTAAGTGATTATTTTATGAAAAATGAGGAAAATATCAAAAATGAGCTAAGACTGTCGCAAAAATTGTATCAGTATGCCATTGACAAATACATGATAAATGTATATAATGTATTATGAGTTGAAGCTCAAATACATTTTTATCTGTTTCGGGGCGGAGTGAAATTCTCCACCGG
>JAZPZN010000039.1:0-30849 GCA_045544715.1 Oscillospiraceae bacterium
GTGGATTTCACCGTCAAGACCATGAACGGCGTGCCTGTCATCCCCGTGCCCTCCGCACGAATGAAGACCGCGTACACTTTCTCCGCCGACGGCGAGGGCGGATTTGCTCCTGCTGAGGGGGCTAGAGATGTTAACTGGCTTATCTGTTATACTATTCAGTAAATTGCAGAAAATTGAATACACCCGTAACCCGCACAGCAGAGCCGTTTGTGCGGCTTTTTTGTTGCATTGAGTAAAAATGTGTTCGAGGCTGTTCGGATGGTATGTGGGGGCGTGGTGGTGGCGAGGTGTGGGGGCAGAGGTGGCAGTAGTTTGATAAACAAATCCGACGAGCAGGAGGTATGCAAACATAAGATATGCTACGGAATGTTATTGACACGGCAACTCAAATATGCTACACTTAAATCACGATAAAGAAACAAAGGAGACCAGAATGTACTTCGAAGACATAACCCTCGGCATGACGATAGAGATTGCGCCTGCCGTAATCGAAAAGGAAAAGATGCTGGATTTTGCCCGCACCTACGACAACATCCCCCTGCACACCGACGAGGAATACGCAAAGACTACGCCATTCGGCAAGCTTATCGCCCCAGGCGTGATGAGCTTTATGGCGGTCTGGGCGAGGTATCTGGAAGTTGACATTTTCGGTGAGGAGCTTATCGCAGGCAAGTCTACAAAGATAGAGTGGAGGAAGCCTGTTTTTGCTGAGGATGTCCTGACAGGCAGGGCGACCGTCCCCGCCTGCGTAGAGCGAAATCCCCGCAACGGTCTTGTGGAGATAACCATCGAAGCCTACAACCAGCACGGAGAGCTTGTGCTGACCGATGTCACCGAGGCTATCGTGAAGCGTAGAACAAAATAAAAACATTTGTGGAGGTGTGAAATGGGCACATATATATTGACAAGTATGTTCAATGATGGGTTTGATGTACATACTGCTGAAGTTTTTCGTCAAAAGATAAGTAAAAGAAATAAGTTTGCATTTGTTGCATCTGAGTTTGAAAAAATACACGAAAAGACAGATAAGTATTTTCATTTCTTTCTGAATATGTTTGAAAACGCTGGCATTCATTTTGGAGAAGCCTATGTTATAGATGGAAGAATGAGAGCTGATGAAGCACAGAAAAGGCTTGCGGAAGCTGATGTGGTCTGGCTTTCAGGTGGTGATACTCCCACACAGTTCCGCTATTTTAAAGAATATGGTTTAGATACAGTTATTAAACAACATGATGGAATTATCATAGGCATGAGTGCAGGCTCTATCAACATGGCAAAAACATCAATATGTACTTTGTCCTGTGGACACTTCAAACAGGAGATCTATGATGGACTTGCCTGTGTAGATATTTCTGTAGAACCTCATTTTATCAGAGGTGAAGTATCAGATGAATTATTAGATTTGTCTAATCAATATACAATTTATGGGCTGTGTGATGATAGCTTCATTGTATGTTCAGGAGAAACGATCGAATTTTATGGAGAAATATATAAGCTCAGCCGTGGAAATATTGAACGGCTATGAGTGCTATAAATTACGATATGCCAAATGCCATATATCAAGCCGTAACCTATCAAAGAATAAAAATCTGAAGCGGAGAATAAACAATGAAGATCTACGATATTTCCCAGGAAGTTTTCGGTTGTCAGGTATATCCCGGCGACCCTGCACCTGAAAAAAAGATGCTCAATTCAATCGAAAAAGGCGACTTGTATAATCTGACCACATTCAGCATGTGCGCTCATAACGGCACGCATATAGATGCGCCGTTTCATTTCCTTGAAGACGGGAAAACTGTGGATGATATATGCTTAGAAGCATTTGTGGGAATGGCTTATGTGGCAGAACATCATGGAATAGTGTCAGGTGATGATGCTGAAGAAATAATTGAAAAAGCGAAAAAACAGAACCCTGAAGCGGCAAAAAGAATTCTGATAAAAGGCGATGTTGAAGTATCATCAGAAGCGGCAAAGGTATTTGCGTCCTCTGGTATTTTACTTCTTGGAAATGAACCTCAGACAGTCGGACCGCAGAATGCTCCGATGGCAGTGCATCTTGTGCTTTTAGGTGCTGATGTTGTCTTGCTTGAAGGAATTCGTCTGGCGGAGGTTTCGGAGGGCGTTTATTTCCTGAATGCTGCGCCGCTGAATTTGTCGGGTGCAGATGGTTCGCCATGCAGAGCTATATTGATAGCTGATGAGAGATAAATCCCAATCCACAAAACATCATATATCAAGCCGCACCCGTAAAACGAGTGCGGCTTTTGCTTTATGGTATTGAGTTTTTGAGAAAGATGTGTTAAAATAAACTCACCGATAAATTAGAATTTGAAGGAGGTTTTATAGCAATGAATAAAGTGCTGAAGGTTGTAGGCAGAATATTGCTGATTATGCTTGTAGTTTTGCTTTTGTTTGTGCTTGGGACTTTTATCTTTCATCGTGTAAAGACTAATCAGGCAATGGAGGTTCTGAAAGAAAAAGGCTATTACAATCCTGTATCTGTCGGTGAATATTCTCTCAACGTTGCAAAATTCGGAAATGAGAACGGTGCGCATACTATCGTTGGTCTTGCAGGTCTTGGAATGGGTGATTATGCCGTTGCTGCACGACAGATGACGGCCAGCCTCGAAGAAAACAATCAAGTGGTTTTTGTTGACCGTGCAGGCTACGGCTTCAGTGGTGATACAGATCACGACATGACACTTGAATATATTGTTGAAGACTACAGAAAGGCACTGAAAAATGCAGGTGTCGAAGCTCCCTACATACTTATGCCGCATTCAATCGGCGGTGCGTATGCCAATTATTGGGTGAGTGAATATCCTGAAGAAATCGAAGCTGTTATCTTTGTAGATGGATCACAGCTGAGTGCTGATGCCTTTGCGGAGAACGAAGTCAATGAAATCGGTTTAGGCGACAGATTTCTGGCATTGCTTGCGAAATGTGGATTCAGCCGATATGTGCTGAGAGATTATTTCTATCATTATCCCGATAATTATACAGAGGAAGAACAGTATTTGGGTGATGAGCTTATGTTGATGACTATGGATTCTCTTGCTCCTGTTTCTGAAGACTGCAATCTTGCAGAGAATGCGCAAGCTGCGTTTAATGGCATTATCACCAATGATGTGCCAAAACTGTATATCTGTGCGAGTTGGGGTATTCAGTCGAAAGATGATCTGATTGAATATAGCAAATGGATTAACCGACAGATTGAAATCAACGATCTTGATATGAAGTTGAAAAGCACGGAATATGATGATGTAAAGCTTGAGAAAATCCTTAACACTTATGAGAACTCAAGACAAGAGACCATCTATCCGTATGCCGAAAAAATGGGAAATTGCAAGGTCGTTTGTCTTGGCGGTGATCATATGATTTATGAGCAGAAGCCCGAAGAATGTGGTGATATTATCAACGATTTTCTTGATGAACTGGGCGAGTAAATTCCAATTTACCAAACAGAATATATCAAGCCGTACCCGTAAAAACGAGTGCGGCTTTCGTAGTATGTTTATTATGGGAGCTTACTTGATTCTTGCTCGATGTGTGCTGTCATCTCCTTTGATAATCTGATTGCTAATGTAGAATGAGATGTATCAGGTAGTTCTTCAGTTGAGATGTTTCCGAATGCTATGTTTGCAGCATCAAGCAGTGCATATATTGTATGAATATATATCATCACTTTATCGGGGGATTTGCTTGTTGCGGTTTTAAGCAGTTCAAGTGTTCCCTCAATTGCTTTTTGGGTGCTGCAAATTCGGCTTATTCGTCCGTAGGAATTTCTGGCGCTTCTGCCACCCTCTGAATATTCAAGAATGTTGTTTAACATAGCTTTTATTTCAAGTCGTTTCAGTGAGCATCTTTCGTCAAGGGTAATTTCTTCAGTTGGTGAAATAATATTCAGACCTTGTTTGCCGGTAGGTGAAAAGCTGAAGTGCTCGCTGATTGCATTACTTGTGCGGTAAAGCGGAGCTGCTTTAATTCTTGCTGTTAGATCTTCATCAATTTCGCCAAGCCATTTGATATCAGTTATGCCCAATATTTTGCATAGCTCATTGGCTCGCATTTCGGGAAGTGCCTTTCTCGAGTTCTCCCACATATTGACTGCGGCACGACTTACATTTAGTTTTTCAGCAAGCTGTGCCTGAGAATAATTACATCTGATGCGAATAAGCTTTAATCCATTCATATATACTGACCTCCGTGTTTTTTGGCTCGTGCACTTGCCTTGATAATATTATATAAATGGTTTACAATGTCTGTCAATTCGTAGCCGTCCTGTGATAACTTTGCAGATTTTTGCAGTTAAACATAGGATAGAATGAAATCACACGAAAGGGAACGAGAGTTCTCGCAATAATGAGGAGGTAGATATCATGACAGAAAACACAATCAACATTACCCATGCTGCCCAGAGCCGTCCGACATCGTGTCGGACTTCGGGGGCAGCGGCGCAGGCGTCCATGCCTGCGCAGGTTCAGCCCGCAGCCGTAAAGGTTCCGAAGATGGCAAGCGTTGCCGAGGTGTCGGAGATGTTCGGGGTGTCGCAGTATTTCGTGAGGAAGCTCGCCAGTAGCGGCAAGATCAAGGCGGTGCGAATCTCGGGACGAATCCTCGTCAATGTGGACAAGTTCGCAGAGTTCCTGAACAACTCAACTCTTTGTGATGAAGAGCCTGAAGAACCCCAGACAATCGGCGGAATCCGCAGACTGTATTGAGCACTGTGTCCTGAAAGGAGGGGAGCTGCTTGTTTCACATCGAGAGGGACGCACATCACTCAAACTACACCTGCATATCAAATGCCGTTCTGCGTGACGAGCGGCTCTCCTTTGAGGTGATGGCATTTATGGTGAAGATACTCTCGCTGCCTGATAACTGGAGCTTCTCGGTCAAGGGAATAGCCAAGATCTGCAAGGTCGGCGAGAGAACGGTGTATCGCTTTTTCAAGGAGCTGGAGGAGTGCGGTTATCTTCGCAAGGAGCGCATAAAAGATGAGCGTGGCTGCTTTGTGGATACCTCATATTTTTTCACTGAAAACCCAGTTGCCGAAAAAGAACAAACGGCTGTTAATCCAACTGCCATAATCGACAATACGGGCATTCCACCTGACAAAACAGCATATACGGAGCAAATCCGCACTATAGAGCCATTTCAGCCGCTTGCCGAAACAGAGCAAACGGCTGACAGTCCATCTGCCATTTCGCCACAAGTGGCGTCGGACACGCAAATAAATAATAATATATTAATAAATAAAAAAAGACTTGATCTGATCGATCAGCAGATAAACGGAGAAATTCTTCGTGAGGAATTCGGCGGTTATTACATCGACAAGGTGGTGGAGGTAATAACGGATTGCATGAAAGCAAAAAGCCGAACTATCAGCGGTGAGAGCGTGGATAATTCGGAGCTTCAGCGAGTATTCGGAGAGGTCTGCGAAACGGATATCCGCAAGGCGATACAAGCGGTCAAGGGCAAGCAGTTTGATAACTTCGCAGGGTATTTCGGGAGCGTGCTGTTCAATCAGATCAAGAGCCGTATCGAGCGACCGCAGTTTCAGCCAAATGATGATTATTTCTGTCGCTCATCACTGGATATCGAGGCTATAGAGGAAGCTGCCATGGCGAAATATCGCAAGTGCAAAACTGCGTCGCAACGATTGTAAATAATGCAGGTAAGATTTCAATTCAGCGGAGGAGCATATTTCAGTGAGGCAGGAATAGTGTTGTGAACAACACTACCTGACACCGCACCGCCAAAGGCGTTGCGAGTATGAAAAGAGAAAACACATTCATACTTTTTAAGAGCAGAAGGGAGCGCAAAATGGAGCATATCAGTAGAATCTCAATATAAAACCAAGAAAGGAGCACCCAATGCCAAGCATAAGAAAACGAGGAAAATCCTACGAGCTGCGAGCCTCCTGCGGCTTTGACGGCAGGGGCAAGCGCATCGTCAAATACAAGACCTACACGCCCTCCCCGAAGATGAGCGAGAAGAATGCCGAAAAGGAGGCGTACCGCCTTGCGATACTGTTCGAGGAGCAGTGCAAAAACGGGCAGGTGCTGGATAACTCCACAAGGCTCGGGGACTTCATCGAGCGGTGGTTCAAGGACTATGCCGAGAAGCAGCTCCGCCCGTCAACGATACGAGGCTACCGTGCCATGACTCCCCGAATAAAAGCCGCCCTCGGCAACCTGAAGCTGTGCAAGATAATGCCATTCCACCTGCTGTCGTTCTACGATAACCTGTCGGAAAGCGGCGTGAGGGGCGATGTCTACTGGTATCCCACCGTTGATATCGGCGAGGTCATCGAGCGCCTCGGAGTCACCAAAGCCGCAGTTATTGAGGCGATGGGCGTGCATAAGGAAACGCTCAACACTCTCATCGAGGGTGGCAAGGTGACGGAGCTTACGGCACAGAAAGCGTGCGCTGCGCTGGGGCTGAAATTCGAGGACTGCTTTCAGCGTGGCGAGGACAAGGGACTTTCGGGCGTGACGATACAGAAATACCACCGCCTGCTGTCGGTGATTCTGCAAACAGCGGTGCAGTGGCAGATGATATTCAGCAACCCCTGCGACCGAGTAAAGCCGCCAAAGGCAAAGCACCACGAGGCGAGGTTTCTGGACGAGCATGGTGCCGCACAGCTTGCCGAGGCGCTCCATGGCGAGCCGTACAACTTCGCTGTTATCGTGCTTCTGCTGATGTATACGGGACTGCGCAGGGGAGAGGCGCTGGGGCTTGAGTGGCACGATGTTGACTTCGACAAGCGGTGTCTGCATATTCGCCGCAGCCTGTTATATGTTCCCGACAGGGGAGTTTTCGTGGACGACACCAAGACCGAGAGCAGCAAGCGAGTGATAAAAATTCCGACCGTTGCGATAGACCTCCTGAAAGAATACAAGCAATGGCAGGACGAGGTGAAAGCCGAACTCGGCGATATGTGGGTGGAGAGCGACCGAGTTTTCACCAACTGGAAAGGCGAGCCGCAGCGTCCAGATATCGTGAGTGCTTGGTTTCACAAATTCGTGCAGCGAAAGGGCTTGCCCGATGTGTCGATACATGGACTCCGCCACACGAATGCGACCCTCATGATAGCAGGCGGTGTTCCGATAAAGACGGTCAGCAGCCGTCTGGGTCATGCGAACATCACCACAACGGGAAATATCTATGCTCATGCGATACGCTCGGCAGACGAGGCGGCGGCGGAGGTGCTGGAGGATATTTTTATGCCGACGATGAAAAAGGATTGAGAATGAAAATGCGCCCGAATTACTTCGGGCGTAGAATTTTTAGTCCCAGTTGATACAGTCAGAGTAAACAAGCTCGACTTTACAATCAGGGCATTTCAAATACTTACAAGGCTGATTTGTATCAGCGTGCATAATATCATCGGTAGATATAGTTGTCATAGCTTCGCCGCATTTGCTGCACTTGTGAGGATAGTATGCGTATAGCTCATAGTCATCGTTTAGTTCCTTGGGTGAAATGTAATCTCTATCGGGCTCGCCGGATAAGATAGAATACAGAGATTGACTTTTTTGATGTGGGGTACGATCAGGCAATCTTGTGAACAGCGAATAGCTGCTTCTGTTTTCGATGTTTCCGCAAGCGTTGCAGACAAGGACGATCTTGTTCACACTTATTGCACCGTCGGGGTTTGGGTGTTCTTTGAAGAATTGCTTGTATTCTTCGCCAAGCTTACCTGAACGTGCTCTCTTCAATGCATCTGAATAAGTTGATGGGTACATCATTCCTACACTGAAAAACAGTTCAAATGTTTTTTGGCATTTCGGACAGCTCATTCCGTATCCAAATCCCATATTACCACCTCATTCCGTTTTTCTTTCATTATACGGCTTTTGGCAGAGGATTGCAAGCGTTTTTCGGGACAATTAAAATTTCAGGTGCGACATCGGAGTGATTTTGCGCAGCGAAATCGGTGACGCTCCGTCACCGAAACGGAGATGTACCAGCGCAAACACGAGGTTTGCGCCGTCGCCCCAAAAGCGGTGCACGGATGCACCGCCTCAGAGGGCGACCTGCGACACCGTGTCGCACCTGTTTTTATATTGATGCTCAATCAAATCTGAGCCTGCTGATATTATCAGCTATCCACCTTGTCATTTTCATGTTTGTCTCGAAAACATCACGATATCTGTCCTGCTCCGAGAACCACGCCGTTGCGATAAGCTGATTGGATAATATCACATACGGAACCGCTTCAAATTCCTCGGCGGTCATCTTTACAACGCTGTCGTAGCCTGTGATTATCTCCTTTAGTACGGCTACCCATTTTATGAGCTTTTCTTCATCGTTCTCTGCGAATGACTCTGACAGTATCGCCGTTGCGGCGTAGCAGGGATCGAAGATGCGTACATTTCGTTCGGCAAGATCAAAGTCGATGAATCCGCACTTGCCGCCGCAGGTTATGATGTTGCTGGGGTTAGGGTCACGGTGGATTATCTGCTTTGGAATCTTGTTGAATAAAGCTCCGAAAACGGTGGTATACTTCTCCTCAAGACCCTCAGGCAGACTGATGCGCTCTTTAAGCTTCGGCATAGCCCAGCCTGTCACGGCAGAGTATATGTCCGCCTCGTTTATGACCGCATCAACCCTGCTTAATGCAAGGTGAAGCTGTCCTATCATCTCGCCGATAAAGCGGGCGTGCGATGCCTTGTCCTCCTGATACATATCCGCAGGTGCGATAAGCTCGCCGTCCAGTCTTTCGGAAAGGCAGAAGTACAGCTCGCCGTCTGCGACATAGTCGTTGCCGTCGGTGGTCTGAACAGGCTCTGCCACACACAAGCCGCAGTGCGATATCGCTCTTGAAAGGCTGATATGCTTTTTAAGCTCGCCTAAGTTGGGTGTGACCTTAAGCACATATTTCTCACCGATATAATAGGCGTTATCGTTACATTCGCCTGTGCTTGCGATATATACATTTCTGATAGCCTCGTTTTGCATATCCCAGTGCTTCAGGATAGCGGATATTTTGTTGTGTGTTATCATAATATATTCCTCCTTGAACAGATCGATAGCATAAGGCTTTTTCGCCTTGAAGCTTCTGAGGAACTCAGACGGGGTATAGCCGATCTCACGCCTGAACGCTTTATAAAAGCCCGCATAGGTCTCGAAGCCGTAAAGCAGTGCGGCGTCTGTCTTGCTCATTCCGTTTGATATATCGTATATTCCATAAAGCAGCTTTCTTCTGAGAACGTACTGCATAAGCGGCATTCCCACAGCTAACTGAAACAGCCGATAGAAATGGTACAGCGAAAATCCTGCTATATCCGCAAGCTCCGCTGCGGATATTTCTGCTTTTATGTTATCATCGATATAGTTTATGGTCTTCTGGATCATCTCACGGTTGTCCATCTGATACACCTCGTTTTCTTTCTGCTTGCAAGCTGTGATTATATAATAGCACAAATTACAGAAAATTTCATTTCCTGTGTTGCGGAATTTTGGGTGTGTGGTTTTTTTAGAGAATATTAGCAATTTCATCTTTCATCAATTTTCGCTAGCTTTGAACAAAACTCAACACCACCCGAGCCGATACAACATCGGCTCTATTTTTGTGTGAAATTGGTGGCAACAGGGTGGCAAATGGCTGTTTTTGAGCATATTCGGAGAGAAGCGATTTCTGAGATTGGCTCAACCAAGCCATTTGTAAGAGGTCGGATTTTGGCGGTTAACTGGCTTATCTGCCCGAAGGGTGCGCCCGTTGCGGTCAGCAAGACCGACAACGTTAAGATAATCACACCCGAGGCAAACCAGTTTGCGGATGCGTGGGATATCGACTATCGCAAGTATCACGACCTGTTTATCCCCGACAACAAGCGTGCAGCGGTGGCTGTCTGCCTGTCTGAGTAAGGCAGGGCTTACATATTGCCGCTTGTATCGCTGCCGATACAGGCGGCTTTGCTGAGAGAGGAGAAGATATGCTGATAACTATTGCAGAGTATTACGACATGGGCTTCACCGCAGCCTCCGACACTGCGGCTGAAAGCTGCATAAAGCGTGCAGGCTTCATTATAGGGCACCTCACCGATGGCAGAGCCGCCGCAGCCCTCGCCGAGGGCGGCGAAAGGGCAGCGTTGATAAAGCAGGCGGTGGGGTTCCAGGCGCAGCAGCTTGCTGCGGCTCAGGCTAAGAACCAGTCAACCGAGGAGAGCGTTACCCTCGGGGATTTCAGCTACAGGCAGAAGAGCGGCGAGGGCGACAGCGTCAGCCCTGCGGATGACAGCAGCAATGTGATAGGTCTGCTGCGTTCGGCAGGTGTGCTGTTTAAGGGGGTGAGGGTGCGTGGATATTAAACCGATACCTGCTGAGCTGCTCTGCGACAGCATCACGCTGATAAAGCCCTCCGAGGGCGGCGAGATACGCAGAGAGCTGCGCAGTGTGCGAGTTGTGGCATCGCAGGGCTCTGAGCGGCGCACCGACAGGGCAAGGCATATATGCTCGGTGATAGGGGTGTACTACGACTGCGTTCAAAGCGAGCCTAACGATGCTGAGTTTAGCTGCGGCGAGTGGATAGAGTGGCAGGGCAAACGCTACGAGATAACAAAGGTGCAGGAGCTGGGGCTGTTTTGCAGGCATCATTTCCGCATCACCGCCGAGTGCAGGTTGATATAGGAGGTATGCAATGCAACACACAAACATCGAGCCGAAAAAGCCGCTGACTAATGACAATGCCGAGCGTCAGCGAGAGAACAGCTACAATTTGGCGAAGCTGCTGCGCATCGGCAGCCGAGAGCTGGCAAGGCAGTTTAACATCAAGCGGGCGAAAAAAACGAGGTAAAGTCCCCCCGAAAGGGGGCTTATCCCGCTTAAAACGGCTTTGGGGTCGGCGGGCTTGCGCCAATATTTTGAGAGGTGAAACATGACCATCTACATAAACGACACTGCGTTTGATATGGTGACGGAGCTATCCGCTGACCGCACCACACGACGCACTGATATCCGTTACAACACGCAGGGGGATATGCTGATCGACCTTGTGAGCAGGAAATATGTGCTGAGCGTAGCCTTTGGGCTGATGACGGCGGAGGAGCTGCGCACCCTGCGCAGCTTGACGGAGCAGATCTTTGTGACAGTGCGCTTTCCCTCGCCCGAGGGTGAGGTGGAGGCACTGTTTCACATCGTTGACGAGCCTGCCCCCACCGTCACCACCGTCAACGGTGTGACCATGTACGGCGGCGTTTTGCTGACGCTGCTGCAGAAATGAGGTGAGCACTTGCTGAAGCTATCAGATACTTTCATGCAGCGTGCCACCGAGCACGGCAGGCACGTGTGGTGCAGGGTGGAGGTAGGCGGCAGACAGTTCTGCGATGACAGCATCGTCGAGCTGGAGTTTGATGATGTGGTGCATCCCGACTGGTTCACCTTTGGCACTGCCTGCGCCAACAGGCTGCATTTTACCGTAAGGTTCGCTGATGAGCTGCAAACGGGCAGCGAGGTGAGGGCTTTCATCAGCTTCGACGGGGAGGAGTGGTGTCCCCTCGGCATATTCTACATCACCCGTCGCTATGTAAGGGGCAGCTATGTAAGCATCACCGCCTATGACAGGATGTATCTCCTCGACGAGGTGTACAGCTACAGCGGAGCCCTCCCCACCACCTGCACCGAGATACTGGCGGATATCGCAGCACGCTGCGGCATCGCCCTCGGCGATGTGGGCTATGCCCACACGGTGGACACCCTACCCACCGAGGAAACTACGGTGCGTGACATGATAGGCTATATAGCGGCGATGAACGGCTGCTGCGCCAAGTTTGACCGATACGGCACGCTGGTGTTCAAAGACCACTCGGTGGCGGAGCTTACGCTGACCGACAGCTGCTGCTACGGCTTCAGCCGCAACATGACACGCAGCGTTGTGACCTGCATAAAGGCGCAGACGGAGAGCGAGCAGCTGCAGGCAGGCGACGGCGCAGAGATATCCACCATCGAGCTGTATGATCCGCTGATGACCGTCACAAGGCTTGAGCAGCTGCTGTCCATGATGAAGCCCTACACATTCTACGGTGCGGAGCTTGAGATGCAGGGGCTGCCGTTTTTGGAGGCAGGCGACAGCGTGTATTTCCTCGATGGGGCGATGATGTATCCGCTGGTGATAAGCGAGATAGAGTACCGCTACGACGGCGGTCTTACGGCTACTCTCTACAGCAAAAACAAGACCGACACCGACATCGTACCCGTTGACGACCTTGAGAACATCATCGCCGACCTTAAAGAGCAGCTGCACGTATTTGCACTCAAGCAGTGCAACCCCTCGCAGATACAGCTTGGGGAGGAGGCTGTAGTCCTCGCCGATTTCAGCTTTACGGCGGCGAAAAACAGCTTTATGCAGCTTGATGTAAACCTCACCCTGCGTGAATACACCGCAAGCGGAGCGCAGTTTGCGCTGTACGTAAACGGCGAGATGCAGCCGAGAAAGCCACTGCAGGTGCTCAGCGAGGGCGACACGTGCATACTGCACCTGCACGAGCTGGTGCAGCCCCTGCCCGAGGGAGCGTGCAACATACAGGTGACGGGGCGTGCCCACAACGGCGATGCGTACATCTTCGCAGGGGAGCTTTCCGCTGATGTGGTGGTGCACGGCGGCTTGCCGAACTCGGGGGATGTGCTGAGGGCATCCCTCAGGGATGAGCTGCCCTGTCAGCAGGTGGCGGTGCAGCGGATAGTCCTCGCCGATATCAGCGGCGATGTGCAGTTAACTTGACAGGGAGGTAATAATTATCAAAGGAAAAGCAACACTCACCCTCACCGACGCTAGGAGCGGCGAGGTAATAAAGACCGTGACCGAGGAGAATATGTTCACCGATGCGGTGGCTAACATCCTCAATCCGCAGCCCTATACGATGCTGCATAGCTTCAGCTACTCTGCGCTGATGGACATCGCAACTCCGTTGTGGGAGCAGGTTCTCGGCGGCGTGATGCTGCTGAGCACTCCCGTTGCGGAGACTGCCGACAACATCTTTCTGCCTGCCGATGCTGTTCCCCTTGCCACCGCAGGCGGCGGCTACAGCGGCGATGATGTGTGGAGGGGCACTATAAACCTCAACGAGAGCTATCCGCTGGATAACGGCTATCACTTCACCTGGGATTTCGCCACCGACAAGGCGAACGGAACTATCGCCTGCGTTGCGCTGACCTCGAAGAGCTTTGCAAGCAGCGGCTTCAACTGCGTTGCGAACACCTCAAACGGGGGCAAGCTGATACTCAACCATCAAAGCCCTGTAAACGACCCCAACGCAGGGTATTTTACCTACACCTACGGGCAGTACGTGGGAACGTTTGAGCCTAACGTGCACCTGTTTGTATACAAGATGGACAAAGACCTGCTGATGTTTACAAAGGTGCGCAGCGTTGACCCGAGTGCGCTGACCATCCTTGACGAGTGCGGCTGCGCAGACATCGCCGAGCCCTTCGCAAGGGAGAGCCTATCGCTGCCCTTTGACATAAGCAGCGACTGCCTGTTTTATGTGGAGGACGGTGTGATGTATTACTTCTCCACCGTTGACGACACCGCAGGCGGCATCACCGAGGTGGAGTATGCAGGCATAGATGTGCACACGCTGACGATGACGCAGCAAGGCTCGTTTACGATGATACACAACGGCGGCTCGCTGGATGTGGGGGCGGTGCATGGGGGATATATCTGGGTGGCGACCCATGAGTGCCTTGCAAAGTGCAATGCCACAGGCGCAGTGGTAAAAAAGCACAAGCTGAGTGCAAACGGCGGCAGGTTCGTTAACATCGGCGGCAGGCTGCTGTACAAGATAGGCGAGCTGATATACGACATCGAGGGCGACGATATGCTGATGATGTACACCGCCCAGCCCCTTGTACCTGCTGCAAATGTGGATATCAAGCCGCCCTACATCGCACTGACCGAGAGGATAGGGCACACCGCCCTCGGCGAAAGCTACACAAACCGCCCCGTTGTGGGCATCATGGGCAACTACCTTGCCACCATCAACAACCTCGCAGTGCCGATAACAAAGACCTCTGACCAGGTGCTTAAGGTCAGCTACGATATCACCAACTCCTAAAGATAGAGAAAGGAGAGATGCATAGCATCTCTCCTTTTATCGGCTGGCGATAAAGCACCATCTGCGTCGTCACCCACACAGCGGCAGGCACAAAGCCTAGCCGCTATGCGGGGTCCTAGCAGCTGGCACTTTCTCGCCAGCCTTATCTCTGCTATTATAATTAGCCCTTACGCAGGTGGGCTGCATCCTCCGTCTCGTTGACCACCACTAAGTCGCCCTCCAGTATCTGCGTTGCACCTGAGGGGATAATGCTTTCGTCACCTCGCATTATCATCACTATCAGCAGACGCTCGGGCAGCTTCAGCTCTCGTATCGTATGGTCTTTCCAGTCGTGGTTTTTGCCGATGTGTATCTCTCGCAGCTTGAACGCCTTGTCGCTGTCAAACGGCGGCACGGACAGCACCACGCTGTCCTCCGCCTGTATTACGGTGTTGCCACGGGGGATGATGGTCTCGTCGCCACGCTTTATCATCACCGCAAGCGAGCCTGTCGGCAGTGTTACGTCGCTCAGCTGCATATTCTCCCACGGGTGACCCGAGGGCACAAACATACGCATCATCGTGATCGCTGCCTCTTCCTTGTAGTCGTTGAAGGTCTTTAATACGTCGGCGTTGTCGTCTATCAGCTTCAGCTTTTTGGCGGCGGCAGGCAGCAGGCTGCCCTGCAACAGCATCGACATAAGGCACACCATAAACACAATGTTGAATATATTATTTTCAGTCCTGCCGCCGCCTGTCACTGCCATTATCGCAAACACGATGGAGGACGCACCCCTAAGCCCCGCAAGGCAGATGAACGCACGGTCGTTGATGGGCGACTTGCCGCCGAACAGCAGCACCGCAACGGGACGTGATATAAACGTAAGGCATAGGAAAATCAGCACCGCAGGCACTGCGCTCTCTAGGAACTGCGAGGGCGTTGACAGCAGACCCAACAGGAAAAACACTGCGATCTGGCATAGCCCTGTTATGCCGTTCAGCAGCAGCACCGCCTCACGCTTGCCGTCTATCTTGGCATTACCGATGATGATGCCTGCGATGTACACGCTGAGGTATCCGTTGCCGCTGATGAGGGTCGGCAGCCCGTAGGCTAATAGTGCAGCGGCGATAAGCAGCAGCTGCTCAAACCCTCCCGAGGACACCTTGCACTTTTTGACAACGAACACCGTTGCGATACCCACCGCAGCTCCGCAGATAACTCCGAACACCAGCTGCGCAAATATCAGATACCACACGAACCCCGTATCCTGCCCCTGCACCAGTGCCAGGGCGATGACGGTGAGCATATAGGAGAACGGGTCGTTACTGCCGCTTTCCACCTCAAGCAGGGGGGCGATGCCGTTTTTGAGGTTGAGCCTGCGGCTCCTCAGCACTGAGAACACCGATGCCGCATCGGTGGAGGATATCACCGCCCCCATGAGGAAGCCCTCGCACCACCCGAAGCCCAGCACAAAGCGGCAAAACAGCATCGTCACCAGTGCAGTCACGGCAACTCCGAGGGTGGACAGCAGGCAAGCCTTCACCATTACGGGCTTTGCGGTCTCCCACTTTACGGCGAAGCCGCCCGTAAACATGATGATTATCAGTGCCGTTTCGCATACGTGCGAGGCGAAGCTGTAATCCTCGAACGGTATCTTGAACAATCCGTCGCTACCGAACAGTATTCCTATCACTATAAATATCAGCAGCGCAGGTACTCCTATCTTTCCCGACAGCCTGTCGGAGAACACGCAGAGCACCAGCACCACCGCTGTAAGCAGTATTGCCAATGCCATTTGATCAGTCCTTGATATGTTTTATGTGCATACACACCTCTATTATACCAAATTTTTGGGCTTGGTGTCAACCAAAGATGTGGTAAAGATGGGGACAAAACGCATCGGCGGCATTGCTGCCGCCGAGGTGTTATTTCATCTCAATACATTTTCTTGGGCAGGCTGCGGCACATTCTCCGCAGGAGGTGCACTTTGCATAGTCGATGGAGGCGTGGTTGTTTTCCACCTTTATTGCGCCCTCGGGGCACTTTTTCTCGCATAGCTTGCAGCCTACGCAGCCGTTGGCGCATACATCTTTCGTGAGCTTTGCGCCGTCTGCCGAGCTGCATCGCACATCTGCCTTATTTGCAGCAGGGCGGATGACTATCAGCTTGTTGGGACAGGCTGCTGCACATTTTCCGCAGCCGCCGCATTTTTCGGGGTCAACTACGGCAACTCCGTTGACGATGGATATCGCATCGTGCTCGCACACCGCCACGCAGTCGCCCAGACCGTCGCAGCCGTAACGGCAGTTCTTTTTTCCGTTGTAGAACCGCTCGCAGGCAACGCAGCTTTCAGTGCCGATAAATACATATCTGTCCTCTGCTGCGCCCTCGCAGCCGTTGCAGCGCACATACGCCACCTCTCGGATGGCATCGAGTGCCTCGGTGCCCATTATGGCGGCGAGCTTTGCGGCGGCTTCAGAGCCTCCCGGCTTGCACTTGTTTGTGGGGGCAGAGCCGCCTGCTATCGCATTGGCGTAGCCCTCGCAGCCCGAGTATCCGCAGGCACCGCAGTTAGCCCCAGGGAGGGCTTCGGTGAGCCTTGATACGGTCTCATCCGTCTCCACGCTGAACAGCCTGTCGCCGAGTATCAGCAGCGCACCCGCCGCCGCACCGATGACGGCGAATATCAGCACGGGCACTATGTAGGTCATCAGTATCTCCATCACGCAGCACCTCCGAACAGACCCTCTACCAGACCGCCGAAGCCGAGGAACGACAGCGATACTATCGACGCTGCCACGAGGGTTATCGGCATACCGCTGAACGCTTTTGGCACATCGCATTTTTCCAGTCTGCCACGCACGCCCGAGAATATCAGCATCGCTATCATGAAGCCGATACCGCCGCCGAGGGCGTTTGCGATGCTCTCGACGAAGGTGTAGTTGCTCTCGATATTAAGCAGCGTCACACCCAGTACGGCGCAGTTTGTGGTGATGAGGGGCAGGTACACGCCGAGGCTTTTATACAGCGCAGGAACGTACTTTTTGAGAAACATCTCGATAAGCTGCACGAACAGTGCGATGATAAGTATAAACAGTATCGTGTTGAGGTACTCCAGTCCCATCGGCACTAGGAAATACATATACAGCGGATAGGTGACGGCGGTTGCGCCCACCATCACGAAGGTAACGGCGCAGCCCATACCGAGCGAGCCCGACGGCTCCTTTGAGACCCCGAGGAAGGGGCAGATGCCCATAAATTTCGACAGCACGAAGTTGTCGGTGAGGATGCCTGTAAGGAGTATCAGCATCATAGACCTTGCAAATTCCATCAAGCCTCCTCCTTTCCGCAGCTGCCTGCGCAGCCCTCTTTATTGGGGCAGGCGGCGCAGCCTGTAGCCTCTTTGGGGAGCTTTCCGCTCAGCTTGTTAGCCAGTGCGATGACGCAGCCAAGCACGAAAAATCCGCCTGCGGGGAGTATAAAGATAGTCATAGGCTGCATGAAATCGGGACAGATCTGCATACCGAACCATGTACCGCTGCCGAATATCTCTCTCACCGAGCCGACGGCGAGCAGTGCCAGTGTAAAGCCGATGCCCATACCGAGCCCATCGAGGGCGGAAGCCGCCACGTTGTTTTTGCTTGCGAACATCTCAGCCCTGCCGAGGATGATGCAGTTGACGGTGATGAGGGGCAGATAGATGCCCAGTGCATCGTAAACGGAGGGGATATATGCCTGCAGGATAAGTCCCACGAGGGTGACAAAGCCTGCGATGATGACGATGTATGAGGGCAGCCTTACCTGCTTTGGTATGACACCTTTAAGCAGCGATATTGCGATGTTGCTGCATATCAGCACAAATGTGGCTGCTGCGCCCATGCCGATGGCGTTGGATGCCATCGTTGTGATGGCAAGGGTGGGGCACATACCGAGCAGGGACACGAGGGTGGGATTTTCCTTCAGAAGTCCCTTTGTAAATTCCTTCATATAGCTCATTGCAGCTCACCTCCGCAGAATTTGTATGCGCTGAGGGCGATGTTTACCGCCTGAGCCACTCCCTTTGAGGAGTAGGTCGCCGAGGTTATCGCCTGTATCTCATTATCGTTTGAGGGGGGCTTTTTTACGATTTCAACGCTCTGCTTGCCCTTGAAAAGCTCAAGGAAGGAGCTGTCGGCGGTCTTAGTGCCAAGCCCTGGGGTCTCCTCACCCGTGGACAGCACCGCAACGCCTGCAACCGCATCATCCTTTACTCCGACGAGGAGGTCGTAGCCCTCCTTGTAGCCCTTTACGACCACCTCAAAGGCGAGGGAGCCGTCATTTTTGCGTATCACCTTCTGCACTCTCTGCATCTCGCTGTCAGAGCTGAGCATCAGCTTGCTCTCCCACTGCTCACGGGGCACCACCTCGTAGTCGGCTTCAGTGCCGCCGTAGATGGATATGACAGCCTCCGCCTGCTTTGCGGTGAGGAGGTTAGAGGTGTCCACATAGGTGACGTTGTAGGTGATGATTATCAGTGCGGATATTATCGCAGTTATCGCCGCCAAAACTATGACGGGCTTCAGTTTAGCTATCACTCTGCTTGCCCTCCTTTACTGCGCCGAAGGGCATCGGGCGGCTTATTTTGTCGATGTAGGGGGTCAGCAGGTTCATGATAAGGATGGAGTAGCTTACGCCCTCGGGCAGGCTTGCATACTGCCTTATTAGGAACGTCAGCAAGCCGCATCCTATGCCGAATATCAGCTTGCCCCTTGCCGTCAGCGGAGTTGTGGAATAATCCGTCGCCATAAACAGCGCACCCAGCACAAGGCCGCCGCTCATTATCTGATACAGCATATACTGGGTATCTCCGCCGCTTACAGCGAGGCTCAGCACTGCGACAGTGCCGACAAACGCAACGGGAGTAACGGGGGAGATGAGCTTCATCACCATCAGAAAGGCTCCGCCGATAAGCAGTGCGAGGATGCTTGTTTCGCCGAGGCATCCCATGCGCTCACCGAGGAACATCTGCATCAGCGTAGGCAGCTCCTCTGCGGTTGCCTCCAAAGGAGTTGCGGAGGCGACAGCGTCAACGCCCTCCTCAAGATAGCCGAAGGGAACGGGGTAAGTTGTCATGCTTGCCGTAAAGGACAGCATCAGCACGATGCGTGCGGTCATAGCAGGATTTGCGAAGTTTTGACCGATACCGCCGAACAGCATCTTGACAACGACTACAGCAACAAAGCAGCCTATCACCGCCATGTATACGGGCATCTCAGCAGGGAGATTTAGGGCAAGCAGCAGCCCCGTAACGATAGCGGACAGGTCGCTGACGGTGCTCTGCTTTTTGGTGACAAGGCAGAAAAGATACTCAAACACGACGCAGCTTGCGCAGCAGATGACGGCAAGCAGCAGCGCCTTTAATCCGAAATAGACCACACCCGCACAAAGGGCAGGCAGCAGCGAGATGATGACGCAAAGCATTATCCTCTGCGTTGTCCAGCCGCTTCTGATGTGCGGTGATGGCTCTACATACAATTTAGTCAATGCAATATACCTCAGTTCTTTTTATTGGCTTCACAGCTGCGCAGGAAGTCCTTTGCAAGCTGGTTTTTCTCCGCAAGGCTGCGCTTTGCGGGGCAGCTGTAGCTACAGGCTCCGCAGTTCATGCAGAGGTTCAGCTTCAGCTTTTTCAGCATCTCTGCGTCACGGGAGTTGTAGGCGCTTTCAAGCTCGGTGGGCAGCAGACCCATCGGGCAGGCACGCACGCAGCTGCCGCAGCGGATGCAGGCACTTTCACGGGGGATGGGGGCATCTGCAAACAGCAGCACCGCATTGTTGGTCTTGCCGAGGGGCGTATCGGGGTCGAAGGCGCATACGCCCATCATCGGGCCGCCGAGGATTATCTTATCGGGGTCTTTGCGTGGCTTTATCTCGGTCAGCACGTTGTGCAGCGGCGTGCCCACCGGAATATAGATATTTGCAGGCGCATTGATTATGTTGCCGTCAACGGTTATGCGGCGCTTTACAAGGGGCATTCCTGTACGGCTGTATTGGTGGATAAAGCCGCAGGTCGATACGTTCATCACCATGCAGCCCACGTCGGCGGGCAGCTTGCCCTCCTTTACTGTCCTGCCTGTCAGCTTTTTCACCAGCACCTTTTCTGCGCCCTGCGGATAGCGGCTGCGCAGCACCTTGACGCTAAGTCCCTCGATGGGGGCGGCTAGTTTTTTAAGCTTTTCTATCGCCTCGGGCTTGTCGGCCTCGATGCCTATCACGGCTTTCGGGATGTCGAGGTGCTTCATCAGCAGCTTTATTCCGCCGATCACTGCGTTGCTGTTTTCGATCACCTCACGATAGTCGGAGGTTATGTAGGGCTCGCACTCGGCTGCATTTATCAGCAGGTATTCCATCTTGACCTTGTCGGGGTCGTAGCTTAGCTTGACGTGCGTTGGAAATCCTGCGCCGCCCATGCCCACCGAGCCGCTTTCACGCACTGCTTTTATCAGCGTCTCACGGCTGTTGATGAGGGGCTGCTTGATATCGGCGCACTTTTCCATGCGGTTATCGCTGCGGATGATGACGGTCTTGCAGGTCTTGCCGCCCACGTTCATCACATCCTTTATCTCGATGACCTCGCCGCTGACGCTTGCGTGTATCGGGGCGGATACAAATGCCTCGCTGTCGCCTATCTTCTGCCCGACGGTGACCCTGTCGCCTACGCTTACGAGGGGCTCGCAGGGGGCTCCGATGTGCTGCGCCATGCTTATCGCAACGATTTCGGGCGGCAGTATCCTTCGGGTGTTGCTGTCGGCTGAGCCGTCAAAATGCGGCAGCCGTACAGAATTCATTAAATTGAACATCTACCTGAGATCCTTCCATAATTGTATAGTACATCTCCCTCGGGAGATCGTTGAAATTTTAACTAAATTTTGCGCCTAAAATTCCAAAATACTTATATATATTGTACTATATAACAGGGAAATTGTCAATACTTAATCGACACTTTATCGAACTAAAAGTGCAAAGGAGCGGCAAAAAAAGTGCAGTATCGACACCGCCCGTCTCCACATCAAAGCTGAAAGCAAAACAGCCCATCGTTACATCTTACTTTCCATGTTTCACAAAATGCACAAATATCACGCTGAAAATTTGGTTAAAATATAACTTTACAAATTTTGAAATTTAACTTAAAATATAAGTAACGTATTTTTACGGCATATCCTGCCTCTGTTGGACATAGAGCGACAAACAGAGTGATTAAATTAAGTTAATATGAAGGGAACTGTACGATGGTAAAGAAAAGCGTTACGATGAGCGATATCGCAAAAGTAATGAATGTCAGCACTGTAACTGTAAGTAAAGCGCTGGGCGACCGTGAGGGCGTAAGCAGCGAGCTGCGTGAGCGCATCAAGCAAAAGGCGACCGAGATGGGCTATCGTATGCACACAAGCACCAATGCCCGTGACGGGCTAACGTACAATATCGGCATCGTTGTTGCACGCCACTTTATCGCCGATGCCAGTGCGTTTTACTGGATAATGTACCGCTACATAGTTGAGCTGTTGCAAAAGCAGAACTTCTACGGCATGCTGGAGGTGGTTGACGATGTGGGCGACGGCACCGAGGAGATACCGAACTCTGTGCTTGACCACAAGGTTGACGGGCTTATCGTACTGGGTCAGTTCTCGGATGAGTACATCGACAGACTGGTGAGCCACGGCATACCTACAGTTTTCCTCGATTTTTACGGCAGCAGGGAGGACGCTGAAACAGTGCTCTCCGACAGCTTTTACGGCGCATATATGCTGACTAGCTACCTCATCAGCAACGGACATAGGAGGATAGGCTTCCTCGGCAGCATCAGCTCCACCTCCAGTATTCAGGACAGGTACCTCGGATACTACAAGGCTCTGCTTGAGAACCGTATTCCGCTGCGTCAGGACTGGGTCATCAGCGACCGCAGCAACGAAAGCGATATATTCCCCTCGTTCACGCTGCCGCAGGATATGCCCACCGCCTTCGTGTGCAACTGCGACGAAACAGCTTACAAGCTCATCAATCAGCTGCAAGCGAGCGGCATAAATGTGCCCGAGGATGTGTCGGTGGTGGGCTATGACAACCACATCTACTCCACCATCTCAAATCCACGCATCACCACCATCGATGTCAACAGCCGCATGATGAGCGCAGAGGCAGTGGATATCATCCTGCACAAGATACGTGACGGCAGCTACCGCCACGGCAGGACGCTGGTGACAGGTCAGCTTATCAGGCGTGAGAGCGTGAAGAACCTCAATAAGGAATAATGCGCTGTGCGCAAATATATTTTAAGGAGAACCGACCTATGATAGCACACACCCCCCCAATGGGCTGGAACAGCTGGGACTGCTACGGCGCAGCTGTCAACGAAGCCACAGTAAGAGCCAACGCTGATTTTATGGCTAAGCATCTCAAGCAGCACGGCTGGCAGTATATCGTTGTGGACATCCAGTGGAGCCAACCCACCGCCGACAACCACGAGTATCACCAGTTTACCGAGCTTTGCATGGACGAGTACAGCCGCCTTATCCCTGCGGAGAACCGCTTTCCGTCCTCGGCGGGGGGAAAGGGCTTTGCACCGCTTGCGGAGTATGTTCACTCCCTCGGGCTGAAGTTCGGCATACACATCATGAGGGGCATCCCCCGACAGGCGGTGCATCGCAACACCGCCATCAAGGGCAGCGACAAGACCGCCCGCCAGATAGCTAAGACCGCCTCTATCTGCCAGTGGAACACCGATATGTACGGCGTTGACCCCGACAAGGAGGGCGCAAGGGCATACTACGACAGCCTGTTTGAGCTGTATGCCGAGTGGGGCGTTGACTTTATCAAGATAGACGATATATGCCGTGAGCTCCCCCACGAGGAGAGCGAGCTTGTAATGGTGAGCGACTGCATCCGCAGCTGCGGCCGTGACATGGTGCTGAGCCTATCGCCCGGCCCCGCACTGCTTGAAAAGGCGGAGCTTTACAAGCAGACCGCCAATATGTGGCGCATCACCGATGATTTTTGGGATAAGTGGGAGCTGCTGTACAATATGTTCGACAGGGCTGAAAAGTGGTGCATCCATGCAGGTGCAGGTCACTGGCCCGACTGCGATATGCTGCCCATCGGCGCAATATTGCAGGACTATGACGAGAGCATACGCACAAAGTTCACCGAGGACGAGCAGATAACGATGATGACCCTGTGGAGCATAATGCGCTCGCCCCTCATCATCGGCGGCGAGATGACGAAGTTCGACGATTTCACCATGAGCCTGCTGACGAACGACCACCTTATCGAGCTGCTCAACTGCTCGCACTCCGCACATCCGCTGTACAGAAAGACGGTGGACGGCAACGAGCATATCGCATGGTTTGCATCGCACATGGACGGCAGGAGCTACTACGTGGCACTGTTCAACGCAGGCGAGACCGAGGCGGAGGTTACCGCAGAGCTGCCCTTCGGCGAGCATTTTGTTATCACCGATGTTTGGAGCGGCGAGGTATCTGACACCGCCGAGGGCATCGACAGCATCAGTGCAAAGGTAAAGCCTCACGGCGCACAACTCTTCAAGTTGACAAGAGTGTAGGCTGTCGATAAGCAGGTGTAGGCTGTCGATACCGACCACCTGCGTATATCAACAAGTTGACAAGAGTGTAAAAAAGTGATACAATACTCTACGGGCGGCAGTCGTCGCCCGTATGTATTTTTTCAAATCGGAGTTGATAAAGATAAAGATAAAAGGCATAGATACAGCGGAGCTGCTTTCGCAGCTTAAAACGGCGGAGGGCAGGAAAGGGCTGTTCACAAAATACAAGGAGCTGGTGATGTATTTCATCTTCGGCGTGGGAACCACTATCATCTCCTTTGCTACATATTATCTGTTCCGCTGGATATTTCCCGATGCGCAGTCGGTGCCCTCGTGGCTTAGCTGGATATTCGGCATCACCGAGGTGTTCGGTGCGGAAAGCAACACTGCGCTGCCCGTCATATTGTCTTGGATATTCTCGGTCACGTTTGCCTTCGTCACAAACAGGGTGTATGTCTTTAACAGCGAGGCTAAGGGCTTCGGCGGCGTTTTGTTTGAGAGCGTCAAGTTCTACGCTTCGAGGATATTTACGCTGCTTGTCGATCTCGTTATCATGTTCCTGTTGGTTGACCTTACGGGCATCGAGAACGGGCTTTACGAGTTCTGTGCAAAGGTGTTTTCAAACGTTGTGGTGCTGGTGCTTAATTTCGTGCTGAGCAAGCTGCTTGTTTTCAGAAAAAAATAGAAACTTCCCGTGGAGCGGTGCTTCACGGGCTTTTTGTTTATGCTATTAATTAACATTTTTGCCACATGATAAACTCTTTTAATTTCCTTTTATATTTTCTCACAGGGCGCAAATATTAAAACTGCAATGAGATTATCAGCGGAGGAAATTTATGCAAAAAACAGGTAAAACTATTTCATATACATTATGCCTTGCATTGACGGCTGCGGCTGCGATAACGGGCTGGTACAGGGCTTTTTTGCCGAGGGAGCTCAGCGTATCTGCGGACAGCGTGGGCGGCTCGCTTGGCGGTGCTGAGGTGATGGTGAGCGACAGTGCGGCGAGGTATATGCTCTGCGGATTTACCGTAAGCACGGCTGAGATAAGTGCTGAGCCCCGCCGTTACGTGGTGGCAGGGGGAACTCCCTTTGGCATAAAGCTGCGCACCGAGGGCGTGCTTGTGATAGGGGTTAGGCAGGACTCGCCTGCGGATGAGGCAGGGCTAAAAAGCGGCGACATCATCCTCACCGTCAACGACACCGAGGTGGACAGCAACAGCGCAGTGAGCGCAGCGGTGCAGCTGCACGAGCAGTGCGAGGTGGTGTTCCGCAGGGGCGACAGCGTTCAGCTTGCAAGGTGCTCTCCCGAGGGCGACAGGGGCGACAGAAAGCTAGGTCTATGGGTGCGTGACAGCGCAGCGGGAATAGGCACGCTCACCTTCACCGAGCCTGCAACGGGGCTATTCGGAGGGCTTGGGCATCCGGTCAGCGACACCGACACCGGGGACATCATGCCCCTCAGCGAGGGCGAGATAACCGCCGCCGAGATAACGGGGGCGGTAAAGGGCGAGAGCGGCGCAGCAGGCGAATTGTGCGGAGTGATGCTGTTTGACGAGGTGATAGGCGAGCTGAGCTCCAACACCGAGGTGGGGATATTTGGCAGGGGCAGCTGCCCCGAGGGCGAGGCTATCCCTGTTGCGTTCAGGCAGGAGGTGCACACGGGCGCAGCTGAGATACTCACCACCATTGAGGGCACAATGCCACAGCGGTACAGCATCGAGATCGAGCATATCAACCTATGCGACCTTACAGGCTCACGCAGCATGGTGATAAGGATCACCGATGAACGGCTGCTGTCAGCCACTGGGGGCATCGTGCGTGGCATGAGCGGCAGCCCCATCATACAGGACGGCAGGCTTGCAGGCGCAGTGACCCATGTGTTTCTCAACGACCCCACGAGGGGATATGCGGTGTTCGCCGAGAGCATGATGGAGCGGTGCGAATAGCTTTTAACAAGCAAAAAAGCGGAACATCGTTCCGCTTTTGTTATTTTTTCAGTATCTCGTCGCCGTAGATGAGGTAGATATCCTCCTCGGTGAGGTGCGCAGCGGTGAAGCCCGACTTTTCGTCGAACATGGTGGTCTGCTGCTTCGCCTTGCCGAACAGGGCGAACTCCGTCACGATCGATACCCCGTCGAAGAAGCCGTAGGCTGCGCCGCAGCGATCCTCGGCGA
This sequence comes from Oscillospiraceae bacterium, assembly GCA_045544715.1. Taxonomy (GTDB): domain Bacteria; phylum Bacillota; class Clostridia; order Oscillospirales; family Ruminococcaceae; genus CAG-115. The sequence goes on from JAZPZN010000039.1 coordinate 25,806, forward strand.
AAATTGCGTGGGTGTTGCCCCCCGCCATCACGAAGCTTTCACGCTCGTAGGGGGTGAGATTGCGGCTGAAGGAGGCGGTCTCGGTCACGCCCTCGCTTGTCAGCTTATACAGCGCAAGGCGCAGCCCTGTTTCGCTTAGGCTGCTGCATAGCGCAAGGTCGCCCTTTACAACGCCCTCTGACGGGGTAAGCTGCAACAGCTTAGGGTCGAAGGGGCTTGAGATATCCGCCGCTGTCAGCACCTTGCCTGCGCCGCAGATGTACAGGATATCATCCTTGATGCAAATATCCGTTATCTCGCCTCTGATGTTGGTGATGGCGGCGACAGGCTGATAATCGAAGCCCCTTAGGTAAACTACAGTGCCGTCCTCGGTGAGCTCCGCCGTTGCAAATACGGGCTGCTTTTCGATGACGGAGGGGGCGGAGTTCTCCGCATCGCTCTCCACTATACTCTCAAGTGTGGTCTCGCCCATGTCGCAGGCGATGAGGGCGGATATCTCCGTCTCGGTGAAGCTGCCGTCGGAGTTGCTGTAGTCGCCGAGGATAACGATGCCCTCGCCGCTGTCGATGACCGCACCGAACTCGGGAGCCGCCGAGTGCAGCACCTTTCCGAGTGCCGCAGTGTTTGCCGAGCCCAGCGTGCCATCGCTAAGCTTCACGCAGCTGCGCACTGCGTAGCTGCAGCCGTTAGCCCTGCCGCTGAGGGAGATGCGCTCGTGGGGTATCAGCTCAGCCGTGCCGTTGAATTTAACGTAGGGGAGGTAATGCTCGGTCTGCTCCACCGTAAAGCTCTCGCTGAAGGGGGGAGTGTACACGGTGGCGAGGGCGACGGTGTCCTCGTTGATGCTGATATCGGTGGGGATACCCACCTGCTCGGTGGTGAATAGCTCTTTGCCGTCAGCCGAATAAGCCGAAACTCCGCAGCTGTTGCTGCCTGCAAACAGGCAGGTGATGCCGTTGTCACGGGGGAGGATATCAAAAAACTCGGTGCCCTCTGGCGGCAGTATCTCGCCGCACTCTGCAAGGCTGTCCTCGGTCTTGCGGTAGATGGTGATGCGCTCACGCTCTGCGCTCAGCACGTACTCGCCCGATGGTATCACGCCCAGCTCATCGGGCAGGCTTATCAGCATATCGCCGAACACCACTGCGCCGATGTCGCTGTACCTCACCGCATCGGCGGTGTAGTCGCCGCCGTGGTAGGCATTGTATATCTCAACGAATATCTCCGAGTTATCCGCTGCATAGTGCTGAGTATAGATGGGCTCGACCACCTGCTCAAATCCGAGGTAGTCGGCGGTGAATGCCAGTGCAAACAGCACTGCCGCACCGCAGGCGGCGGCGATGATGCCGCCCTTTGCGTAGACGGGCTTTTTCGGCTCGTCGGGGGCTGCGGGGAGGCTCTCCTCAGCTTCGTCATCGTCGTCGGGGATGATGATGTATTTTGAGGGGTCTATCTGCGTCATTACGCTGGTGCCTGTATCCACACGCACTGCGTCCTCGTCAAGCGGCTTTCGGGGCAGCTCCTCGCTGTCGTCAGCGTCGCTATCGTCGGGAGCGTCGTCCTCGTCGGGAGCGTCGCTCACATCGTCGGGAATGTCGATATCCTCGTCAGTGTCGTCCACGTCGGGAGTGTCGCTCACCTCGTCGGGAGTGTCGCTCACCTCGTCGGGAGCATCGCTCACCTCGTCGAGGTCTGCTGCTTTGGCAGGCTGAGCGGCGGCATCGAGATGTAGGGTCATGGTGCGCTCCCAAAGCTGCCTTGCGGTGTACAGCATACGGGTGTAGTCCTGCGGCTTCAGCCCTGCGCTTTCTAGGGTGACGATAAGCATTTGCAGGTTCATGGCGGGGTTGGCTTCTATCTTGTCGATTGCCTCTTTGGGGGCGTTGCAGCCCTTAAGAAGGTAGATAAAATCAGCCGAGCCTATACCCAGTGCACGCAGCCTGTTGAGGAATGTAAACGCATCCAGCTCGGGCGGCGGAGCATCCTCCTCACCCATAAGGCAGAGGTGGATATTTTGCGGAATGACGCTCTCGGGCACCACTTTATCCGTCATATACTTGTATATCTGCGAAACTGTCAGCGTTTTCACCTCCTTAAAAAAATCATCTGTCAATCCAGTGCAAAGCCGTCGAGGGCGCTGCGCAGGTGCTTTTTGACCGCACCGACGGATAGCCCCGTATATTTTGATATCTCCGCATGGCTGTACCTGCCGACGATATACAGGCTGCTGACCAGTCTTTCACGGTCGTCAAGGCGGTTGAACTCCTGCCTGATATCGATGCCGTCGTCGTTGGGGCGCAACTTGCTTTCGTCAAAGCGTATCTCTCTGCCCTCGGATGCGTATATCTTCAGCGTAGCCTTGATGCGTGAGCAGATGCCCTTCATCATGTATGTGACGAAGGCATCCTCAGTGCGCAGCTTGCCGATGCACTTGAAGGCATCCTTCACAACGTCAGTGACCGCCGTTACAGCGTCGGCATCGTTTGAAAGGGTGTAATAGGCGGTGTAATACATCTCACGATACACCAGCTCGTATAGCTGCGAAAATGCTTTCGCATTGCCGTTTACGGCGAGGTCGCTGATACGCTTGTATTCTCGTTTGTCCATGGTTACACTCCTTTCGGGGATGATAGTCGTTCGTGTTTTGTAGCTTGCAAGGGTGGGGTCGGTATTGTGCCTTATTCTGTCAGTTTGGCTTTACGGGCATGGCACGCCCGTATCCCTCGCCGCACAAACAAAGGCATTTAACAGCAAGGTATCGGGCGATGCAGCTATGCACATAAACCAAATTATTCCTCAGTGTTCTCGATGATAGCGATACCGAGCTCCTTAAGCTGCTCGTCTGCAACGACGGAGGGTGCCTCGCTCATAAGCTCGCTTGCGTTCTGCACCTTCGGGAATGCTGTAACATCACGCAGGCTGTCGCAGCCGCACATCAGCATTGCAAGGCGGTCAAGACCGATGCCTGCGCCGCCGTGGGGAGGTGCGCCGTACTTGTACGCATCCACAAGGAAGCCGAACTTAGCGTCGATCTCTTCCTTAGTAAGGCCGAGCAGCTCAAACATACGCTGTTGCAGCTCGTAATCGGTGATGCGGATAGAGCCACTGGACAGCTCAACACCGTTAAGCACGAGGTCGTAAGCCTTTGCACGCACCTTAGCCTTGTCGGTCTCGAGGTACTCAAGGCACTCGTCCATAGGCATGGTGAAGGGGTGGTGCATTGCGAGCCACTCGCCGCTCTCCTCGTCGTACTCGAAGAAGGGGAACTCGGTTATCCACAGGAAGTTCCAGCCCTCGGGGATGATGTCCAGCTGCTTTGCAAGCTTAAGACGCAGCGCACCGAGAACGGGGAGAGTAACCTTGTTTTTATCCGCAACGATGAGGGCAACGTCGCCCTTCTCGCAGCCGAGGGCGGAGAGGATAGCCTCAAGCTCGCCCTCGCCCATAAACTTAGCGAAGCTACAGTTGGGAGCGTCATCCACCCATCTTACATAAGCGAGACCCTTTGCGCCGATACCACGCACGAACTCGGTCTGCTTGTCGATCTCTTTTCTTGTGAGAGTGCCTGCTGCACCCTTTGCAACGATACCCCTTACCGAGCCGCCGTTTGCGATAGCATCGGTGAACACGCTGAAGCCGCAGCCCTTAACGATATCGGAGATATCGGTGATCTCCATACCGAAGCGGGTATCGGGCTTATCGGAGCCGTAGCGCTCCATCGCCTCGTTGTAGGTGAGGCGGGGCAGGGGAGTGGATATCTCCACATCGAGAACCTGCTTGTAAAGTCGCTTGATGAAGCCCTCAAGCATCTCGAGGATATCCTCAACGTCAACGAAGCTCATCTCAAGGTCGATCTGGGTGAACTCGGGCTGACGGTCGGCACGCAGATCCTCATCTCTGAAGCAGCGAGCCAGCTGGATATATCTGTCCATACCCGATATCATCAGCAGCTGCTTGTAGATCTGGGGAGACTGGGGCAGCGCATAGAACTTGCCGTTGTGGATACGGCTAGGCACGATGTAGTCACGTGCGCCCTCGGGGGTGGATTTTATCATCATGGGAGTTTCGATCTCGTAGAAGCGGTTCTCGTAGAAGTACTCACGGGCGCACTTTGCGACCTCGTGGCGCATCTTGAGGTTGTCCTGCAGGGGCTTTCTGCGCAGGTCGAGGTAGCGATATTTAAGGCGAAGCTCCTCGTTGGTCTTGCAGTTGTCGACTATCTCAAAGGGGGTAGTCTGGGACTTTGAGAGGATGCGCAGCTCAGTTACCATTATCTCAAGGTTGCCTGTTTTGATGTCGTTGTTGACGCTTTCACGGGGGCGCACATTGCCCTTTGCCATCAGCACGTACTCGGAGCGCACGCTCTTAGCCTTCTCGAAAACGCTCTTCTCGGTGGTTTCATCGAACACGAGCTGCACGATACCTGTTGTATCACGCAGATCTATAAATATGAGGCTGCCCTTGTCACGAACTCGCTGTGTGAAGCCTCCAACGATAACTTCACCTGCGTCGAGGGTGACCTCGCCGCAGTAATGGGATCTTTTCATACCCTGCATTGTGTCTGCCATAGTTTTATCCTTCTTTCTTTTATTCGCTGAGGTATCTCAGCACAAAATCATACATTATATATTGTACCACTTTCCGCTGATTTTTTCAAGTGGTATGCGATAATTTTCGAGGGGATGCAAGCTGCATAAAAATAAAAAAGGGCATACATCGGTATGCTCCTTTATGGCGGCAGTTGGGATCGCTCATTCCGTGGCGGTGCATTTTGCGATTTTTTGCGAAGCATAAAACCCGCCAAAACTAGGTTGCACGGCATCCGTGCCGTGCCTTTGGTTTTGGCTAGGCAACATCGTGTTGCCGCCGCCTGCGTTGGCGGCGGAGCAAACTGCACAGGCATAAAAAGGGGCATACATCAGTATGCCCTTTTATGGCGGCAGTCGGGATTGCTCATTCCGTGGCGGTGCATTTTGCGTTTTTTTGCGAAGCAAAGCCCGCCGCCTGCGTTGGCGGCGGAGCAAACTGCACAGGCATAAAAAAG
>JAZPZN010000040.1:0-13850 GCA_045544715.1 Oscillospiraceae bacterium
TCAATCAATGTTTTTTAGCTAGAGTATACGCTTGCTTGAGTTGAATAATAAGTTTCGATAATTTATCCTTAATATCTTGTCTTTTTACTTATTATGTTGTATAATTAATATGAACTAAGTCAAATCAAATCGTCTTATGTCGAAGGAGTTGATGGTTATGAGGTCAATTAACACTAAGTTCATCACTTTTACACTCATAATAATATTACTCTGCACTGCCATTGTCGGTGGAATTGCTATAAAAAATATGTCTGCTTTGTCGAATAATGACTCAACTGATATCCTTAATCTGTTGGTGCAGGAAGGCGCTGCTGAAATGGATGGTATTTTGGGTCGTGTTGAACAATCGGTAAATGTTCTTGCAGGCTGCGCTGATGATTACATAAATTCTCATGATGAGCACGAAGCATCGCCCGAGTTCTTTGATGAGCTGTCCGTATATATCGAGCCACTGTTGCTGAATGCTGCAAATGTAACCGATGGATGCATAGGAGTATATATAAGGTTTAGTGTTGACATTGCAGCCCCAGATGCAGGCTTGTTTTATGTAAAATCAGCTGATAGTAGTTTTTTTGAGTCTGTTCCTTGTACTGATATCTCTTTATATGACAAAAATGATATTGAGCATGTAGGTTGGTATTATGTACCCCGTGATGCAGGGGAGCCTACGTGGATGCTACCTTATTATAATAGTAATATTGATGAGTATATGATTTCTTACATTATACCATTGTATATTGACAATATCTTTATTGGCATACTTGGCATGGATATCGATTTTACAATGTTGGAAGAGATGGCTGCAAAGGTTACTGCATATGAAACCGGTCATGCTTATCTAACCGATAAAGATTTTAATATTATATATCATCCTACGCTTCCAACAGGAACGACTCCTGCACAGGAAAATCTTGTGTTTGATGAGGTGTATGACAAGTATTCTATAATAGATTACGATGGTAATCTCTATCACTATAATTATAATGGCCAAGATAAAGTGTATACGTATCGTCCTCTCAGAAATGGTCAAAATCTATGTATAGCAGCACCTGAAGCCGATATCCATAGAAATCTTACTAATACTATCGCTCACATTTCATTATGTATGCTGATAGCGATAGTTGTGTTTATTGTTATAACTGTTATAATTTGCAGGACTATAACTAATCCTCTGAAGAAACTGACTGCAGCGGCAAGAGAGATCTCAAATGGCGATCTTGATATTGACATTGATGTTCATACATCTGATGAGATCGGTTTGCTTGCTGACACATTACAAAAAACAACTAATGAACTTAGTATCTATATAGATAAGATAAATCGATTGGCTTATCTTGATGCTCTTACAGGAGTTGAGAATAAGACAGCATACGATGCAGTTGTTTCAAAGCTTGAGGAAAAGATAAGCAGTGGCACTGCAGAGTTCGCTGTTGCAGTGCTTGATCTTAATGACCTTAAAAAGACGAACGATACTTTGGGACATTACTATGGAGATATGCTTATCACAAATGCCGCAAGGCTTATTGAAAATGCGTATGTCGGTTGTCCTGTATATAGGATTGGCGGCGATGAATTTGTCGTTATTTTGGATGGTGTGAGTTACACAAACAGGCAGGCACTTTTCAGAAATTTTGAGGCTGCGATAGCTGCTGAACAATTGCGTGGTGGTGACGATGGAATGTCTATCGCTTGCGGAATCGCTGAACTAACAGATGCTGACACATGCTATGCTGATGTTTTCACTCGTGCAGATGAGGCTATGTATGAAAACAAAAGACTGATAAAGTCAGGCAAAAAGCGATAGTATAATAATATAAAAATGTCCTCGCACTGCGGTGTTAGGACATTTTTGCAATATGCAGTTATAGAGTTTTCTGTTATAGTAAATATCTATATTATATAAAAATGGTTGCATTAAATTAAGGAAAATGCTATAATAACCTTGTCAGTGATGATTTACTATGTCTTGTTAAGGGGAGCAATTGTATGAAGTTTGAGATAAAGGACAAGTTTTATATTAATGATGAGCCATTTCAGATAATATCTGGTGCTTTTCACTATTTTCGCACTGTGCCTGAGTATTGGCAGGACAGACTTGAAAAACTGAAAAATATGGGTTGCAATACCGTTGAAACATATATCCCATGGAATTTTCATGAGGAAAACAGGGGAGAGATGCGTTTTGACGGAATGCGTGATATAGAGCGGTTTATACAGCTTGCTACTGCTGTAGGACTATATATTATAATTCGTCCATCGCCCTATATATGCTCTGAGTGGGAATTTGGCGGTTTACCTGCTTGGCTGCTCAAGGATAAGAATATGAGGCTTAGATGTAGTTATGAACCTTACCTTAAAGCAGTTCGTGAGTATTACGAGGTGCTTATTCCTAAGCTTGTGCCTTATCAGTCAGACAGGGGCGGCAACATTATTATGATGCAGCTTGAAAATGAGTATGGATATTATGGCAATGATACTGCATATCTTGAGTTTCTCCGTGATACAATGCGTGAGCTTGGTGTGACAGTGCCTTTTGCAACCTCTGACGGGCCGTGGAGCGAGGCTATCTTCAAATCAGGAATGGTAGAGGGAGCTCTTCCTACAGGTAATTTTGGTTCAGCGGCTGAGTGGCAGTTTGGGCAGATGAAAACATTCATGGGTGAGGATAAGCCTCTCATGTGCATGGAGTTCTGGAATGGCTGGTTTGACGCTTGGGGAGATGAGCATCACACAACTTCTCCCGAAAAGGCTGCTGCAGAGCTTGATGCGCTGCTGAAGCTTGGCAGTGTAAATTTCTACATGTTTGAGGGTGGCACGAATTTTGGGTTTATGAGTGGTAGAAATTGTGGAAATAAAACTGCCGATGTTACTTCCTACGATTATGATTCGCCTCTTACCGAGGATGGTCAGATAACAAAAAAGTATATGCTCTGTAAAGACGTGATATCCAAGTATGCTAGGATAAATGAGGTTCCCCTTACGACGGTCATCAACCGCAAATCCTATGGAAAACTCAATTGTACCGGTAAAGTTGGTCTTTTTAATACCCTTGATAAGATAAGTGAACCTGTAAGATTTGTTTATCCACTGACGATGGAGGATATCGGACAGAATTATGGATATATACTATATCGTGCGACAGTACGAGATTCGGGAACAGTGAATGAGATAAGGCTTGAGGGTGCAGCAGATAGAGTGCAGGGCTATCTAGATGGTAGAAGCATCTTTACTGCTTTTGCAGAAAATATCGGCGAAAAGTTTGAGCTTTCAGAAAAGCAGTGTGGAGGAACACTGGATCTTCTTTGTGAAAACATCGGTCGTGAAAACTTTGGCACTAATCTTGAAAATCAACGCAAGGGTATTTCAGGAGGCGTAAAGATAAACGATCATCGCCATTTTGGCTTTGAAATCTATCCTCTATCACTGGGAGAAGATCAGATCATTAAGTTGGATTTCAGCAGTGGCTATTCAGAAGGGGTTCCTGCGTTCTATTGCTTTGAGTTTGAAACTGACGAGCTTTGCGATACATTTCTTGATACAGAGGGATTTGGCAAGGGTTGTGCTTTTGTCAATGGTTTTAACATAGGTAGATTTTGGGAGATCGGACCGCAAAGAAGATTGTATATCCCCGCTCCGTTGTTAAAAACTGGCAAGAATGTAATAGTAATCTTTGAAACAGAAGGAAGAGCTGCTGACAGTATTACGCTTTGTGCTGAACCACAGTTGTTTTGATCGTGAATTTGAATTAGGGAGAATAGCTTATGGCTTCAAGTAAAGAATATCTCAGTTTTATATTGGAACAGCTGTCGTTGATTGATGGCATCTCACATCGGCAGATGATGGGAGAATATGTCATATATATGCATGGTAAGATAGCTGCATATTTATGTGATGATCGCTTGCTTGTGAAGCCGGTTCCCAGTGCTGTCAGGGCCATGCCAAATGCGGTCTATGAGCCGCCTTATAAAGGTGCAAAGGATATGCTGCTTGTAGACAATGTTGATGACAGAGAATTTCTGAAAGAATTATTTGATGGCATGTATGCTGAATTGCCTGAGCCCATAAAGAAAAAACAGTAGAAATATAACTGCCGTTAAGCTTTGTATTTCATGTGAATCTAAGAAAAAACTCTCTGTCGCTGACAGAGAGTTTTTCATTATATAAGCTTGCTAAGCATCATTTGATAATTCATTTATGAAATTATTGTTGCTGCAAAGTGTAAAAGTGAAGTCGTTCGGTGATAGCTCAACAGATTTTACTTGGCCGATCTTTGTTATGAGGTATTCATATACCAGTAGATATAGCGCCTCAAAATCAATAAGGCTGCATTCTCTGCAAGTCTGAAAGTAAATTTCATTTATCTGTTTATGTGTTTCGTCATCAGAAAATTGTAGGATTGTGGGGTCATATAGAAGGTACAAAAACTTGATGTTTTTATCTGTAAAACATCCGTTGATGACAGCTGTTGCTATGCCAAGTAAATGACATAGCATCTGCTTTATGTCAAAATACTTGATTTCAGTACCATTGTAAACAAATCTGACATGCATTTGTTTTTGGCTGATGCTGCCGATATGGCAATGTAGAGGTGTTTTTGTTGATTGCGATATATACTTATATAGTTCTTGATAAATCGGGTGTATTGTGTTGTTATTGCCAGAGTATGGCTCACGACATTTAGCTTCAATGAAAACATATTCTTTCTCTTTTTCAAAATACCCGTCAAGATTTGCAGTGCCACCGATTGTTGTAGGCAGCTTTTTTTCAAAAGAAAAACCGTTAACATCCTTTGCAAGGTTGTAGATCATACGGCTCGAAGAACCGTATGATGCCATTTTTGGAGGAAAAACATATTTTCCAGTGTTCTTTTCAATCATTTCTTTGCCGTTACCTTCATGAAAAGAGAGATAGGCATCTGGATGATTGATCTTCATTCCATCTTGAAATATCTGCCATTCATTGTTGGTCATATAGTTTTCATAAAATCCGGATTTAGTTTTGTAACCGTTGATTATCATATTGCTTTGATGTTCATAGTTTTTAATTGCTATATCCAGCATCTTTGTTAAATTCACTCTTTGCCTCCTATTAAGATTTTTGTGTATTATATCATAATTTATCTGATTGGTCAATATCTGATGAAGTAATGTCTGCTATTTAGCACTATACTGCCATACAATACTTTTTTGCCTAATAAGCTAATTGCTATTGACAAATGTAAACGATTTATGTTAGAATTATACAAGGGCGAAGGCCTATATTATATTAGGAGGATCAACATGAAGATAAAAAAGATTGCAGTAACATCGATTGCGTGGATGCTAGCAGCAACAATGATGCTAAGTGGCTGTAGTAACACTTCAACGGAGTCAGTATCCGCAGGTAGTACAACAGTGTCTGACACCGCTCAGGCAGGCGAGGATATTCCTGTTGAGAAAAATGATCTTACTGCTTCTGAGGTTATAAAGCTTATGGGCAATGGTATTAACCTCGGCAACACTATGGAGGCATACGGACATCCTACATATGTTCAGGGCGGCGATCCAACAAATTTTGAAAATCTCTGGGGTCAACCCACTACAACTCAGGAAATGATTGACGGAATGAAAGCAGCAGGCTTTGATTCTATTCGTGTTCCCGTTGCATGGACAAACGGTATGAACTTTGAGAGTGGTGACTATACCATCGATGAGCGTCTTATGAATCGTGTTGAAGAGATAGTAAATTATGCTCTCAATGCCGATATGTATGTTGTCATTAATGACCACTGGGACGGCGGTTGGTGGGGAATGTTCGGAAGCGAAGATCAAGCTGTACGTGACAAGGCAATGGAAATGTATAAATCAATGTGGACACAAATTGGCGAAAATTTTGCTGACTATGACTACAGATTGATTTTTGAGGGCGCTAACGAGGAGCTTGGCGATCGTCTTAATGATAAGGAGATCACAGGCAGTAAAGGTGTGCTTACCCAGAATGAGTGCTATGAAAAAGCTCTTGAAATAAATCAGGCTTTTGTTGATACTATCCGTTCGCTTGGCGGAAACAATGCAGAGCGCTTCCTTCTGGCGGCTGGCTATAACACTGATATTATGATGACCTGCGATGATCGCTTTGTAATGCCTACTGATACTGCTGACAGCAAGCTGTTGCTTTCTGTTCACTATTACACTCCTTGGGATTATTGTGGTACTGATGGTGTAACACAGTGGGGTTCTCCTGATGACTATGAAGAGCAAAATAGACTTTTTAAGATGATGACCAAGTATTCCGATCAAGGATATGGCATCATCATAGGTGAGTATGCAGTAATGAGCAGCAGTGGTGCAATTAAGAAGGATACAGATAAATTCTATACCAATTTGCTTGACAACTGCGATCTTTATAATTTCTGTCCTATGCTTTGGGATTGCAGTACTTTCTACAAGCGTCGCAGTGGTATTACATCTGATGAAACTATTGCTGAGATATTCTCTTCAAGAAGCTATGCAGCTCAGTCATCTCTTTCGGATGAGGAGATAAAGGCAAATGCCGAGACCAGTATGGCAGATGCACTTGTTGCGGCCGAAGAGATGGCTAACAAGGATGTGTCCGTTCCTGCATCTGATGATTATGCAGTTGCATGGATAATGTATCAGAGTGGTGACTGGAACACTGCTTACAGTGTAGGTGACAGCTATGATCCTACAAATAAGACTGTTGGTGTAAAGGATGCCAATGTTATTGTTGAGGGTGCCGGTACTTATACGGTAAGCCTTGATCTGAGTGAAGTAAAGGCGTATGGTGTTGCATTCTCTGCTCTTGGTATTTCTCATGGTGAGACGATGTTCCCTGGATATACAGTTACTATCGACAAGATAATGATCAATAATTCTCCGATAGTTCTTGCTGGTAAGGAGTTTACCACGTCAGATGACGGAAAGTGCACAAGAGTCAACTTGTTTAACCAATGGGTGAGCTCACCTCCGCCCGAGGCTAGAACTGCTGATGGTAATCTTGACGGATGTTCTGCTCAGATAATGCCAATCGATGGTAAAGAGCGTGTAAATTCAATTTCCATCACATTTACTTATACTGCACCATAACTTTGATGAAGGCTCTCCGAATGGAGAGCCTTTTTCAAAACTGTAATCATGATATATAGTTGCACACAATTAATTGATTTGTGAAACATTATATAGTTGTATTGACATACTTCATGAATTGTGATACAATGATTTAACATTTGCAACGCAGCGGAGGACTTATGAAGAGAAATACTGATATAAAATATGATTACAAAAGCCTGTCTGTACCAGGTGGAGGATTTGTTACAGGCTTTGTTTTTCATCCAACCTGCAGTAAGACATTGTATTGCCGTACCGATATCGGAGGTGTATACAGATTTGATTTTGGACAAGATAGCTGGCATTTTCTTGGCTGTAGAATTACTGAATTTGAGCATCATCTCACTCAACCGCTTTCAATCGCCCTTGATGAATCACGACCTGATATGCTCTATATAATGTGTGGTAATAGCAGAAAAGCAAGCGATAATGGTAAAGCTTCATTGCTGATATCTACTGACAGGGGAGAGAGCTTTATAGAAAAACCTGTTCCTTTTTGCTGTAATGGAAATGCGCCTGCTCGTTCTACTGCTGAAAGATTAGCATATAAAGGTGGACGCTTATTTTATGGTTCCCAAGGAGATGGACTCTGGTGTTCCAGTGATGAAGGTGAAACATGGGATAAGCTCGACTTTTGTGAAGAAAATGTGGTATTTGTTTATTTCCCGATCCGAAGCAATATAATGATCATATCCTGTACAGGAGAGTCCTGTGCTGATGGAAATAATAGAGGTCATACATTATATGCTAGCTATGATATGGGCGTTAGCTTTGAAAGAGTATATATACCGCCTGCTTTGAATGATGATAGATGCTTTCACAACGGATTTGTTGCAGGTGGCATTGCGAGCAGTGGCAGTGATGTATACATAACGTTTTCGCATTCTTTTATGGAGAATCGTTGGGGTGGCTGGAACGATTTTTCCTGTGACAATGGTGGAGGCTTTGATGGAAGAGTTTACCGATATCATATTGATAATGGCAGACTTGCGTTTTATAAAGACATCACGCCAATAATAGAAGAATACATAGATACAAATCCGAATCGTAGACTTCCGTTTGCATTGGGGGGGATTGATGTCAGTGAGAACATAGTTGCCATAAGCTCTATAGGAGGACATGGAGATGCCATTTTTATCTCGAAGGACGGTGGAGAAAGCTATTATCATATTAAAAGTACGGATATTGATAAGTTCAAGATAGATGTGCCGTATCTGAAGCCTGAATACAATGGCGGTAGAATACCTCTTCATTGGATGAGTTGTCTGCGTCTTGATCCGTTTAATGCAGATTTTGGATTGATTAATACAGGAACTGGTATATTTGCAATTAGAGATATTACTTCTAATACACCATATATATCGACATTATGTAAAGGTATTGAAGAAACTGTACATATGAATATTTACGGTATTCCTGATGGCAAAAATCTTGTGATAGATCTTGTTGGTGATCTTGGTGGTTTTGCATTCAGACAGCTTGATTATCCGTGTGAAAATTCGTTTGCTGATGCTGATGGACACCGATATATCACTTGTCTTAATGCTGATTATGTTCAGAGCGATCCCGATACATTTGTTGCAACTGCCCGAGGAAACTGGACGTCTCATACTAAAGGCGGAGTTATTCTGACCCATAACGGAGGTGACAGTTTTATACATATTGGCTATCCTTTGGGTATTTCAGATAAGCTTGATAAGGCAGTGGAGGCGATAATGCGTCCCAACACTAATAGTGGCTGGGTAGCAATTACGGCGGATGGCAGCACATTATTGTGGACGCTTGCGTATCAATGGGGCCATCTTCCTTGCTTTGGTGCTGTAAGATATGACATTCATGCAAAGAGGTTCACAAAAATACGAGTTTATGACGTTATGCATAATGAAATATCAGAAAGCGAATCGCACATTAAGATCTTTGCTGATCGTATCGATCCGAATGTTGCTTATGGCTTTGGAGAGAATGGGCAGATATATATCAGCTTGGATGCTGGAAATAGCTTCTGTCAGGTGGAAATAAAGGGAGATCTTCCTCAAGTTAGGTTTTCTGGAATAGATGGATTTAAGGGCGGTGAGATACGCTTTATGCCCGCTGAAAAAGGTGTATGCTATATGGCGTTACTATCTAACGGATTATGGCGGTTAACATTCGCTGAGAAAAACGTCATTGCAGAGCAAATTACTGATGATGGTGATTTTGTTAAAACGGTAGGCTTCGGCAAAGGAAAAATGCAGGATATTCCAGCAATCTTTATTAGTGGAACTCTTTTTGGCGAGTATGGATTCTGGTGCAGCCATGATTTGGGAAACAGTTGGGCTAGAATTAATACTATATCTCAAATGTATGGATATATTGTATCCATGGATGGTGATTTTAGAAAAGATGGCAGAGTGTATATTGCAACAGGCACTCACGGAGGAATTTGTGGCGAGCCGTCACAAGTCGATACATCATTGAATTAGTTGGAGAATAGAAATGGCACGAGTATACGATCTTACACAGGGAAAAGTATCGAAGTTGATTTTATCCTTTTATTTCCCGATGCTTTTTACTAATATTTTACAGCAGATATATAATATTGCTGATACTGCTATCGTAGGTAAGGGGCTTGGTGATAATGCAGTTGCAGCAGTTGGCAATATGGGTTCGTTGACTTTTTTGGTTGTCGGTTTTTCGGTGGGGCTTACTAATGGATTTTCCGTATCTGTAGCTCAAAGCTATGGCAGAAAGGATATGGATGAATTAAGAAAGTGTATAGCTTCTTCTATTGTTTTGTCAGTATTGATTACTGTTATTCTGACAATTGTTAGCATAATTTTTCTTGATGAGTTGCTGCTTTTGCTTGATACTTCTTCGGAAATAATGGACGACAGTCTGTTATATGGATATATAATCTTTGGAGGACTTTTTTGTACAATATTCTACAACATGTGTTCAGCAGTATTGAGGGCATTGGGTGACAGTAAAACATCGCTTATTGCTATCATTGTATCCTCCGTTGTTAATGTAGGGCTTAACTGCATTACAGTATTTGTTATTGGAACAGGAGTTGAGGGCCCTGCTTATGCGACCGTTATTTCTCAGCTGATATCTGCGCTGATTTGCTTTGCTCGTCTAAGAAGAATTGATATCATTAAGCTTGGCAGAGATGATTTTAAGACAGACATCAGTATGTACTTTGAGCTTATAAAGAATGGTATAGCAATGGCGCTTATGAACTCAATAACAGCTGTTGGAAGTATGGTGGTGCAGTTCTTCGTAAACGGGTTAGGTCTTGCTTACACATCAGCTTTTTCAGTGTGTATGAGATATCTTAATCTGTTTATAGATCCTGCGTGTACAGCAGGTTTTACTATGTCGGCATTTACCAGTCAGAATTTCGGTGCAGAAAAATACAGTCGTATTCGAGAAGGTTTGCGAGTGTGTCTTATTATAGCATTAATATCCTATGCTATTTTTGGAACCGTGCTCGTGTTTTTCCCTCGAACTATAGCTGGATTTATGCTAAATGAACCGAGTACTATAGCACTTGCTGCTGAATATCTCCCTCCATGTGGAATTATGTTATTTGCTGTAGATTTCCTGTTTGTTTATAGAAGTGGAGTTCAAGGTATGGGATATCCACTGATACCAATGCTTTCTGGTATTGCTGAGATGGTAATGCGTATTATGATAGTAGTTTTATTTGTGAATTGTATAGGATTTGTTGCTACTGCTTATGCGGGTATAATGGCGTGGGTGGCGGCATTGTCTATGAATATGATTGCATTTTACTTTATTTTGCATAAAAAACAAATGCTTGGTGTCTCTAAAAAAATAGTGGAATGATAGTTTGTGTTGCTGCATTGACTTATCGAATATGAGATTTTGATAATAAGTAAGCACACGTGTCATTATAACAATACTTATAAATTACGGGAGCAGCCGTTAGCTGCTCCCATTTTGTGTTAAATATTGTGTATGGTTGATCTTAAAAGAAAGTAAGAAAGCTATAAAAATATTCTACTGTCCCAAAATATACAAGTCTATATCAGTCTGGTATGCTATAATTGTTTATAACAAATAGTTCGTTCGTATTTTGATGTGTATTTTTGTCATTGCGAAAATGGAAGTGGTAAAGCTAGCGTAACGAAAGAATTTCTTCTAGACTAAAAATGAGCCCGGTGCAATACCGAACTCATTTTCATATTATTTAATAATTCTGTCTAAACTTTGGGGTTCACTTCACAGAAACGGTGCCAGTTCTTTGCTTGATTATACCCTAGGGGGACTTTTTGTGCTGTCTGCACAAAGTGGTTCAGTCCAAATGTCTATGGGCTTTTTCATTTATTAAGTACCAACTTGAGATACAGCTAGCATATATATGTAAACTATAACTCCATTTTCAACACACTCTACATTCGCTGTTAGTTCTGCATTTTCGAGAAATAATAGTTTCTCGCTATCTGTATATATCTTCGGCTTACAGTTTTCCAGAGATGTGCCGTTATTTTCTATAAATATTCTGCATTTTTTGCCGTTGTAATCTAAACCTTCGAGCATATAACGTGCAGACAACGAAAAGCGTTCATTTGTTGTTATTTGAGTATCTATGCCGTATGCAACTGTTTTCCCGTTGAAATACTTGCCTGAAGCTTCTGCGCTGAAGGGTATCATCACAACCTTTGAGCAAGTTCCGTCAAGCATATGTGGGGGATATGTTGTCACATTGATCGTCATAATAAGATCAGTCATTATGATCATCCTTTCTATATTGACCGGCACTAACGCCTTCATGTGCTTTGAATTGTCTCATGAAGTGTGCTGGGTTGGTATATCCGCATTCTTCCGCTATTCGCTGGATGGAGAGAAAGGTGTTTCTTAGTAAATATTTCGCTCTTTCTAATCTGAATGTTATGAGTTCCTCATTGAAAGGAGCACCAAAAAACTTTTTATATAAACGTTGAAAATGACTTGTGCTAAGCCCTGTTTTCAGTGCAGCGCAAGCAATGCTCCAATCGTTTTGTGGCGAATATTTCATCTCCTTACGCAGGTCGGAAAACAGCACAGAATAAGCTTCATTGCTTTTTGAATTGTTCTTTTCATTTAATGTATTAGACATTTCTGCCAATTCTTTTTCTGTCTCTACTTTGTCATTAATTGACCTATTAATGATATCGAGTTCACTGGCTGAAATATAGATGCCTAATTCAGAAAGCAAACGACATAGTCTTTTCATAAAATCATCAATGCTTTCATTTGAGAGAGATATGCCGAAGACTGTTTCACCGATATACGTTGCTGTTTTATTCCTTCCGTCAGAACGCAGTACTGCTGAAACTATAGGTACAAAATACTGTATATCCTTATAATTTTTCGGGAAGGAAAACAACGTTATGTTATCGCCGCTATGAATCTTTGAAATAAAGCCTCTTTTGCTTAGTAATCCCGTGTATACATCGATCATATTCTTTTCCTCTAGCTTTTGCCAAATGTATTCAGTGTTACTTTTTTTGATCACTATATCGAGGCCGTTTGCTACAGCATCACACCATCCAATGTAATGTTCATCTGCCGAAAACTGCTCTGCATTTTCATAGGATGTTGCGATATAGCCAATTATTCTATCGGAATAGTGAATGGAACTGAACACCCAGAACTGTGGTTCGTGGGGGTGATGAAGGCATGGTAAGAGTGATTTAACTGAAAAATCAAGTTGTCCAGGCTGGTTTTCAGAGTATATTAACTGCATTGTTTCTGAAAAACCGCTTTTCCTGTATTCAGGATGCTCTACACGCCAATCTTCGCAGACACATACATTGATCCTTTTGCATTCAGGCAGCATATATCGTAGGCTGTCCAGTACAGCTGCAAATTTAGGTATTGATTCACAATCCGACATTTTTGCAATATAATTTGAATACATGAAAGTCTTACGCTCAAGCTGTCGATGGAGTATGGCTTCAGTATATCGTAATAGATATTCTCGTTCTTTGGATTCATTATGGCATCCACAACTTCCGCAATACCTTATATACTGAGCGTTGCCGTTCATATTGCAAAATACATTAAACTGCTGAGCCAAATGTTTTACAGCAAGCATTCCCAATGTTTTTTCGCCGCCGCATACAGTTGTTATAGGTGGATCGGTGAGCAAAGTGTAAACGCTGCCATCATATCCAGTTACAGCAATATCTTCAGGCACTCTTATATTGTTTTTTGTAAGCTGCTGACAAAGATTTACCGCCATAATATCGCTTGTGCATACTATTGCCTCGGGGCGTTGACGTTTGCTTTCTGCTATTTCTGTTGCAAGCACTGTTGCGCTGTTTCTCCAAAAATCTCCGTATATAACGCTGTTGGTATTAAGGCAATGTTTTTTCATTGCAAGTAGAAATCCATTGGCACGCTCTTCAGCGTCGATATTTCCTTGAGGTCCAGTCAGACACAGTATTTCCTTAAATCCATGGCAAGTTATGAGATGTTCGGTTATTTCAAATATGCTTTTGCTTTGGTCTAAAAATATACTATGTATTTTATCGATATCCTCTTGAATGGAAACACAAGGTACTTTACTTTTGTGTATTTTTTGGATGATGTTGGATTTGAGCTCTTTATCGCTGAAACGATTCGCAACAAGAATGATTCCATCTGCATCTATTAAAAATGGAAGAGAATAGATGTTGTTTTCCCCTTGAATATATGCATCGGTATTGTCGGATGATACACCGGTAAACACTAATGTATCATATCCTATGCTCTTGG
>JAZPZN010000041.1:0-11716 GCA_045544715.1 Oscillospiraceae bacterium
AATATATAGTTACAAACGAATGCCGCAATATTACGTTTTAGCATAATATTGGCGGCCGATGATGTTTTTAATCAAAATGTCTGTTACAAGTATATCATCTTTGTAACACTTTTGCAACCTTTTGTAACCGTTTTGTAACTATTTGATATATATTTTCGGATAATTTTCACAATAGTATGCGAAAATTTTACAAATCATCCCAATTATCCAATTATTCAGTCGACTTTTCACCCGGCGCATATATCTCATCAACAGGATATTTGATGTCATATACCTCATTCATGCTATCAACTGTAATGCTCATATTGATATCAAGGTCGATACCATCATCACCTGTAACAATACCACGCTCTATAAATTCAGTGATATATCCATCGGAGTTGACGGTAAACACCGTTTCAAGGGACACAAAACCGCTTACTCCGTCAAGATACTCCACCGCCGAGCTGTTGAGCTTATTTGCATCATAAGTGTAGGTTATCTGCATTGCCCCGTCATCGGAGTTGATAATGCCAACATCCGCTACACTGCCACCATCTAGGAAAAATATTCCTCCCTGCGCATAAGGGTAGCGATACTCTCTGTTGTAGAGATTATAAAGATAGTTCTCATCATCCGAGCCGATGACAGTCCACTTTTCATCACCGTGCTCTTTATAAAAGTATTCGGCACCGTTGCTATAGGCAAATTGCTCCTCCTCACCATCGATGCCGTAATAGCTAAGGACCATTTCATTATTTGGATTTATATAAAAGCTGAAATCCATAATAACACTGCCATCCGTGAGGTCTGTCATGGTGACATGGGCACTGTCCAGCTGCTCATACTGATCCTTAGCCTGCTTTACAGCGTCGTAGCCCTCTGGGAGCTTTGTCGTACAACCGCTGAACGCAACAGCCGAAAGCATTAGCAGCACCGCTAAAACCAACTTTTTCATTCCTGCCTCCGAAAAACAAAAAGGGCAGAACGCACGACCTCAAAGCCATGCTTCTGCCCGTTATCGCTCACACGATAAATAATCAAAAATGCTAAGGTATCGGCTAAATTATTCAGCGAAGCCGCTCTCTACCAGCTTAACGAGGCCGTCAACTGCCAGCTGCTCGTCGCTGCCGTCAGCGATGATGCGGATCTTTGCGCCGCCTACGATACCGAGGGAGAGGATACCCAGCAGGGACTTAGCGTTAACTCTGCGCTCTTCCTTCTCTACCCAGATAGCAGACTTGTACTCGTTAGCCTTCTGGATGAAGAATGTTGCGGGTCTAGCGTGGAGACCTACCTGGTTTTTTACTTCGATGTCTTTCATGCACATAATTAATACCTCCATACAAACTATGATTGCCTGTTATTTACGAAAACGGAACCCAGCCGCTCTCGTTTAGCGCATTTCCAGTCTTTTGTTTACTACATAACTATCTATGTTTACCCGAGAAAGCAGCCGCATCGGCTTTTCATCTCTGTTATAAGTATATCCAAAAAAATTTTTTCCGTCAACACCATTTTTGAAATTTAGCCGATTTAATACCGATTTTCTGTTTTTTGACAGAAGAATTAACCAAACAAGCTGTTCCAAATTGTTAATATTGCATAAAATGTTTTCAACAAAATATTCAACTTGAATATCAGTTTTCAACATTTTCCGTTATGTGAAGGTTTTAAGCAGTTTTTTAATTATTTTTAACAGAAAACCTGTTATAGTATAGAAATATAGAGAAAAATATGATATAATTGAATATATAATATTTTTTAATCATACTTATTGCTTTTTAAGATTGTATGGAGGATATTTCAATGGAAGTTAGTATAAAATTCCAGATACTGGCACTGGCACTGCTTGGTATTCTGGTTTACGACTTTACCCGCAATAAAAAGCTACCCGTCAAATCTACAAAGATATTCGCAGTGTTTATGGGAATGTCAGTAATTAATGTCCTGGGCGATCTGTTCACTGTTTACACAATAACTCACATGGACTCTGTACCCGAAGGGCTGAACCGCTTTGCACATCAGATATTCATCGGATCGCTGGATGTGGTAGTATTCCTGCTGTTTTTGTATGTATATTACCTTTCAGGAGCGCAAAAGCGCATAAACAAAGGTCTGATGACGCTGTTCTGTATACCGATTGCAGTCGCTATGATCTTTACAATATTCGCACCGCTTAACTATGTGCGCAATGAGCTGGGCTTCTATTCCTACGGCCCTATGGCGACCATGCTTTATCTATCGATACTTATCTACTTGATAGCAATTTTCGTCGTTCTATTTAAAAAGAACAATGCTTACAGCAACGGCGGTCATATTTCCGATGTGCTCCCCGATTTCAAACGAGCCCGTTTCTCCATAACAGTAGGACTTATTATATGGATAACTGTATCGCTTGTTCAATTCATCACAAAGTATTGGCTGATCTCCTCCATGGGAGTATCACTGATGGTGCTGTATATCTATATCAGCTTTGAAACGCCCCGTGAATATATGGACAGCGAGATAGGCACGCTAAACAGACGTGCCTTCCATGTCGTGCTACCTGAAATGCTGGCAAGAGGAACAACATTCTACCTTGTCAGCCTGCATATAGATGACGTAGATCAAATGCACAAGGTGATGGGCTACGACTGCTCAAAGATGATACTGAGATCTGCCGCACAACAGATCGAGGCAGCTATCCCTCACATGAAGATATACCATTCCCGTTCCTATTCGCTTTCAGCTTTCGTTGATAAAGAACAGCTTGATAAACTCGTGCAGGCAAGCGAGCGTTGGAACTTCTCCGTTGGCACCGATGAAGAGAATGGCTTCTTCATCCCTAACTACCACATCACTGTTCTGGAGCTTCCCACATACGCAAAAAGCATCGATGAAGTATATGACACCATGGATTATTGCCTCAGCGACCCTGCATTGCGTACGCCCGGAAAGATATACATCATCAACAACGAAACGGTTGAGAAGAAAAACTACCGCATGGCAGTGCTTGCACTTGTAACCAAGGCGATCAAAGAAAAGGCATTCGATGTTTACTATCAGCCTATATATTCTGCCGAGAAAAAGCGTTTCTCTTCAGCTGAGGCCCTCGTTAGACTTCAGGATACCACCACTCTCGGTTTTGTATCGCCTGAAATATTCATCCCCCTCGCAGAGGAAAAGGGTCTGATCAACGAGCTTGGTAACATCATATTTGAAAAGGTGTGCAGCTTCGCTTCAAAAAACAGGCTCTGGGAGCACGGCATCGACTACATCGAAGTAAACCTGTCAGGTGTACAGAGCGTGGACATCAGCCTTGTTGCACAGTTATCATCGCTCCTGCAGAAATACGACATAAAGCCAAGTTTCTTTAATCTGGAGATCACCGAGACCGCCTCCACCGACGGTGGTGATATGCTTCAATACAACATGGACAGGCTGCGTCTTATGGGCTTCCAGTTCTCCATGGACGACTTTGGCACGGGATACTCAAATCTTGCGCAGATGGCAAAAGTCCATTTTGAGTTAGTAAAACTCGACAAGAGCCTTATCTGGCCATGTTTCGAGGAAAACCCAGAAGAGCCTCAGATCATCCTCAACAGCTGCATCGACATGATACTGCAGCTTGGTGTAAACATCGTTGCAGAAGGTGTTGAGACCAAGGAACAGGCCGAGATGCTCATCAGCAAGGGTGTAAACTACCTTCAGGGCTACTATTTCAGCCGCCCTATAAACGAGGAAGCATTCATGCAGAAGATCATAACAAGCAACAACTCTATCAGGGCTAAATGATAATTAACAGGCAGGTTATATTAACCTGCCTGTTTTTATCAAAACACAATGCCACGACAAATCTCAAAACACGTAAAACCGCTCTGCAAGCGGATTTGCAAAGCCTAAAGCAATATTTAAGTAAATTAAGCGGCGTTAATCACTCTTTTTTAAGTAATTCTACACCAAAAAAAATGTACAACTTTAGCCAAAAAGACAATTGAATTATTGGTTGATATTTGATATACTGTATTCAATGGGTACAGACGGAGATGCCGTATGTACCGACAAACAAAATTTTTATAAGAGAGGTAAAAATCATGAGCTTAGAAATCATCGGTCAGAGCATTCCCAACATGCCTTGGCAGGATCGTCCCGAGGGCTGCAAGGACGTTATCTGGCGCTGCGACGCTAACCCCATCATCCCCAGAGATCTGCTTCCCACAAGCAACTCTATCTTCAACTCTGCAGTAGTTCCCTTTGAGGGCAAGTTTGCAGGTGTATTCCGTGTAGACGACAAAGAAAGAAACATGGCCATCCACGCTGGTTTCTCCGATGACGGTATTCACTGGAACATCAACCCCGAGAAGGTTGAGTGGATCAACGACGATCCCGACACCGCTGAGGCTAACCCCTGGCAGTACGGCTACGATCCTCGCTGCGTATGGATCGAGGATAGATACTGGATCACATGGTGCAACGCTTACGGCTGGAAGCCCACTATCGGTGTGGGATGGACAAAGGACTTCAAGGAGTTCCACCAGTGCGAAAACGCATACCTCCCCTTCAACAGAAACGGCGTTCTGTTCCCCAGAAAGATCAACGGCGAGTACGTAATGTTCTCCCGTCCTTCTGACAGCGGTCATACACCTTTCGGTGATATGTACCTCTCTCACTCCAAGGATATGACATACTGGGGCAAGCACAGACACGTTATGGCTCCCGACAGAGGCTGGGAGTCCAAGAAGATCGGTGCAGGTCCCATCCCGATCGAGACAAGCGAAGGCTGGCTGGTATTCTACCATGGCGTTCTCGAGAGCTGCAATGGCTTCGTGTACAGCTTCGGTGCTTGCATCCTTGACAAGGATCAGCCCTGGAAGGTTAAGTATCGCTGCAAGGAGTACCTCCTCAACCCCAGAGAGTACTATGAGTGCGTAGGCGACGTTCAGAACGTTGCATTCCCCTGCGCAGCACTCTGCGATAAGGATACAGGCAGAATCGCTATCTATTACGGCTGCGCTGATACCTGCGTTTCTATGGCATTCTGCTATGCAGAAGAGGTTGTTGAGTACGTAAAGGCTCACTCCAATAAGTATTTCTAATACAACTAAGCTCCTATGGCGAAATGCCATAGGAGCTTTTCATTATATTCACTTGTGTGTTGACAAAATCAGCCCCATTACAGCAAAAAACGGACAACAAAAAGCTGTCCGTTTTTCAGATAAAATCAATAGCTTAGTTCTTCTTAGGGTCGCCCAGATTGATCTGATATACACTACCCTCGAAATCATCCTCATACACCTCGAGGTATTCCAGCTTTAGGTCTGTAGCGTCTGCAGGTACAACAAAGAAAATGTCACCTGTAACAGTCTCTTTATCAGCGATATCAACACTATAGGGATAAGAGGTCTCAAGACCTTCACCGATCTCATCACTGGAACTGCAGTAATCCTCTTCGCCCTCGCCATAACGAAGCACATAATCGTATGTACCTACATTGATAGTGTCGCCCCAGATATTAGTAGCAGTAACATTTACGCATACGATCTCATAGCTGTCATCATCGAGATAAAATTCACCGATCTCATCTGCTGCGTATACACTGTTCACCTTCATGCTGAAGAAGGAGTTTTTAAGAGTTTTACCGATCTCAGCAGTTTTTGTTCCGCCGTAATCTCTTCCGTCAGCCTCTACAAACTGGCTTACATCGTCGATAGCCTCACTTACGCTGTCCTTGGAGCAGCCTGTCATGGAAAGCACCAGCACAGCAGCAGCCATGATTGCAAAAATCTTTTTCATGTGTAAGTTCTCCTTTTTGGTTCAATATAAACCCTCCGCCTGCATCTTATGACGCATCGGGCTCATTTATCAGATCTTGTCCTTATTCTCCATTACCAAAACGTTCATCTCAAAGGGATTGAACACCTTACCGCAGTTGGAATTAGGATTAAGCACCGCTGCCTTACCCTTGATAGCCTGGAAAAATCGCACTGTCTTCATCTTCATGCAATTGATAGACTTTTTCTCGGGGCTTACGAGATAAGACATTCTTGCAGGTGAGGTGAAAAAGGGAATCGCCTGATTACCCTTAGAGTCGGTCATGGAAAGAATGTTGAGCTGCTTGTTGCCGTTTGCATCAAGCTCGGGCTTTACAGAAGCCACAACGAAAATATCAGCCACCATAAGATCGGGAAGTACATCCTTCCACTTTGCCTGGTCAGCGTTAGCCTCAACAAGACGCTCCTCAAGAGCCTTGTTGAAATTTTTGATCTGCTCGGGTGTGAGCGCCATATTGTTAGCCATATCTGTTACCTTTCTGTATTGAGCGGCACTGCAGACGCAGTGCCGCATTGTAGTAGTTATAAATTATCTTACCTTCTCGGCATTCTCTGTAATGATCCTTGCGATGACCTCATCGAGAGGAGATACACCAAGATCGCCTTCCTTGCGTGAGCGGAGTGCTACCGTATTCGCCTCTACCTCATTGTCACCGACAATGAAGAAGTAAGGGATCTTTTCGATCTGAGCCTGACGGATCTTCCAGCCGATCTTCTCGTTTCTGTTGTCAACGGAAGTACGGATGCCCATGTTCTCAAGCTTAGCGGAGATGCCTTCTGCATACTCCTTAGCTCTGTCAGTGATGGGGAGGATGCGAACCTGCTCGGGAGCCATCCACAGGGGCAATGCACCTGCATACTTCTCCAGCAGATATGCGAGTGTTCTCTCGTAGCATCCGAGGGATGTGCGGTGGATGATATAGGGATTCTTCTTAGTTCCGTCTACATCCACATACTCCATACCAAACTTTTCAGCCAGCAGCATATCGATCTGGATGGTAACGATGGTATCCTCCTTGCCGAATACATTCTTATACTGAATATCGAGCTTAGGGCCATAGAACGCAGCCTCATCGATACCGATGGTATAATTTACACCGAGGTTATCGAGGATCTTCTTCATTGTAGACTGAGCTGTTTCCCACTGCTCTGCTGTACCCTCATACTTGTTCTTGGGGTTTGCGGGATCCCACTGTGAGAAACGGAATGTGCAATCCTCCAGCATACCTACAGTATCGAGGCAATATTTAGCCAGCTCCAGACAACCCTTGAACTCTTCCTCAAGCTGCTCGGGACGGAGCACCAGATGACCCTCAGAGATGGTAAACTGTCTTACTCTGATAAGGCCGTGCATCTCGCCGCTGTCCTCATTACGGAACAATGTGGAGGTCTCGCCCAGTCTCATGGGGAGGTCACGATAGCTGCGCTGTCTGTTCAGAAATACCTGATACTGGAACGGACAGGTCATGGGGCGCAGTGCAAAGCACTCCTTTGTTTCATCATAAGGATCACCCAGTACGAACATACCGTCAAGGTAATGATCCCAGTGACCGCTTATTTTATAGAGCTCTCTCTTAGCCATATATGGAGTTTTTGTCAGCACATAGCCACGCTTGTACTCCTCATCCTCTACCCATCTCTGAAGTGTCTGGATGACCTTTGCACCCTTGGGCAGCAATATAGGCAGACCCTGACCGATGCAATCAACAGTCGTGAAATACTCAAGCTCTCTGCCGATTTTGTTGTGATCACGCTTCTTTGCCTCCTCGATAGCGGTGAGGTGAGCATTGAGAGCATCCTTAGAGGGGAATGCAGTGCCGTAGATACGTGTCAGCATCTTGTTCTTTTCGCTGCCTCTCCAGTACGCACCCGTAGCTGATGTCAGCTTGAATGCCTTAATAGGAGATGTAGACATCATATGAGGGCCAGCACAGAGGTCTGTGAAGTCGCCCTGCTTGAAGAAGCTGATGGGCTCGCCCTTGTCTGCGTGCTCCTTGCAGAGCTCTACCTTGTAGATCTCGCCTTGCTCTTCAAGATACTTTATAGCCTCGTCGGGAGCCATTGTGAACTGCTCAAGTCTGATAGCTTCCTTGACGATCTTCTTCATTTCAGCCTCGATCTTGGGGAGAGCGTCAGCATTGATGGGCTCTTCAAAATCGAAATCGTAGTAAAAGCCGTTGTCGATAGCAGGACCGATAGCGAGCTTCGTATTGGGGTAAAGGCGCTTAACTGCCTGAGCCAGAATGTGGGAGGCTGTGTGGTTAAAGGTGCGCTGTCCCTGCTCATCATCAAACGTGAGGAACTTTACGGTGCAGTCCTTGTCGATGGTGGTACGCAGGTCGCATACATTTCCGTCGATGTCAGCAAGACATGCGGTCTTTGCTTCGCCTGCTTCTCTCGCTACATCAAATGCAAGGAGAGCTTGCTCGAACTCTTTTACTTCGCCGTTTGCCAGTGTTACTTTGATCATTGTGAACATCCTTTCCTAACAGGGCTGTACAAATGCCCCGCCGTTCAAAAATTTATTTACCGCAAAAAAGCTTATGACCCGTCGGGCTATGCCAGCATACATACAGAGTATGACACAACAGAGCTGTTCTTGTCGGCTATTAAAGCGGTATAACATATATTGTACTACTATTTTATATAAAAGTCAAGCAAAGATGCGCATTTTGGGGCATTGACAGTTATTGTGCCATATTAAATCACATTTTTGGTGTAAAATACTACAATCTATCGAGTTTACAGCTTGCGGGAAAATACTTGTGTTTCTTCTCCCCATATTGTTTTCATATCAGCGATAAATCCAAATCCGTACTTTTCGTATAATCCTACCTCCTCAGAGGAAATATACACCTGCTTTCTGCCGTCTTTTTTCGCAGTATCGCAAGCATGGTTTATGAGCCACTCAGAATAGCGGTGTCCTCTGAAATCGGGATAGGTATATACAAAGCCTATCCATGGAGCCATATCCTCTGCTTCTATCTCGTCCCTTTCAGCCAATGTGCAGAAAGCTATCAGCTTTTTGTCATCTACCAGCATAAACAGCTTAGCTGATAGTCCGTATCTTTCCGTAAATGCTTCCTCATTAAGCAAGCTGTGTAAATAGTGAGCGGCTTTCCATTCGCTGAGAAGCAGTTGCTCTTTTAGGATGTTTTGAGTTTCTTTTGTCTGTTCAAAATAGTTTGTTATTTTCAAGTTTTCCTCCGTAGGTCGATTGGTTTTTAATGTTATCCGAATATTCCTGTTAAGAATATTTCTATTCCGATAGCGATAAGGATGACACCGCCAAGGATAGTTGCTTTTCCTGCCAGCTTTGTGCCGAATTTTTTACCGATAGCAAGCCCTGCCATACAAATAATAAATGTAACGATCGCAATTATCAGCGAACAGACGAGTGCCATAAGCCAACCGTAGTCGGCAATAGTGAATCCAACGGATAACGCATCGATAGAGGTTGCAACGCCCTGCAGCATAAGGGCGGCAAAGCCCACTCCGCTATTCTCCTCCTCACTGCCACCTTTTATGCCCTCATGCAACATCTTTCCGCCGATAAAGCCAAGCAGACCCAATGCTATCCACGGAATACAGACCTCAAATGCGCTGAACACCTGCACGATAGTGTGGACACATATCCATCCCAGCATAGGCATGAGTGCCTGAAAAAAGGCAAAAACTCCCGCTATACCACACATTTTCAGCTTGTTCATTTTAGGCTCGTTTAGTCCGTTGGCAAGAGATACCGAGAAAGCATCCATAGCAAGCCCTACACCAAGCAGTATGCTATTAATAATAAATATGATGTTCCATTCCATTTTCAGTTCCTCCGTTTATAAAAAATCCGAGTACAGCAAAAGCTATACTCGGACAGAATTCTAAAAACAGACAGACTCCATGCATAGCTTTAACAGTTATACATGAGTCTTGCAAATTAAAGCAAGCCAGGCTTGCGCCAGTATGTTGACTTGCTGCGCATCTCTGCGCCTGCTACTCCCTCAATTGTAATAATATTTTAGCATATTTTGTCGATATTGTCAATGCCATTGCAATAAAAGTTTACCTTTTTCACAAAACAAAAAGGCGGTGGAATATCCACCGCCAAATGTGCAAAAGCTATGTCGAAATTAGCCCTCTACAGGAGCGCCTACAGGACATGCACCAGCGCAAGCACCGCAGTCAACGCAAGCGTCAGCGTCGATAACATACTTGCCATCGCCCTCAGAAATAGCATTTGTAGGGCAGCCGTCTGCACATGCACCGCAAGCGATGCACTCATCGTTAATTACATAAGCCATTTTAATGTACCTCCTTAAAAATTCGGGATGTTGTCCCTTTATATTATTGTATCACATTTTCTCAAAAAATCAAGTACCTATTGTGTAGATACAGTGAGAAATCCGTGAGCAATAATTAAGCATTTAGCACAAAAATTGTTCACCTGCATTAACTCGTGCTTTAGGTCGTATGCGGTATCGGCGCATAGCTTGCATCAAAGGTTATAACGCAGTAGTAGTTTTCATGTCGTGCAAACACCTCTTCAGATATCCTGCGCCGCAGCTGATCTTCCGATAGCGCAAACTCATGAGGCACAACACAGTCGAAGATCACATTGGTATGGGTAGCACCCGGCACTATCCTCAAATCGTGTATCGACAACCGCTCATCGATCTCTTTTACCACATCCGATATCTCACGGCGAAGGTCTCCCACTGCGGAGTCTGCGGTAACAATAGGATCAAAATGCACCACCAGATGAAGTCCCTCATTTTGCAGGAAATCCCGCTCGATGTTATCTATAATATCGTGACTATGGAGCACATCTGCCTCTGCTGCCATCTCCACGTGCACACTTGCAAACTGTCTGCCTGCGCCGTAATCATGCACCATAAGATCGTGAGTTCCCAATACTCCGTCATAGCTCATTATCTTTTCACGGATATGCTCTACCAGTTCAGGCTCGGGAGCCTTGCCCAGAAGCGGGCTCATCGCCTCCCTAACAAGCCCGATACCGCTGTAGAGAATAAAAACAGCCACCACGATTCCCATCCAGCCATCAAGCTCAACGGAAGTGAAATGAGAGATGAGTGCTGCTGCGATAACCGCAGTTGTCGAGATAACATCGTTGCGACTGTCAGCCGCCGTTGCAATAAGCGCTCCCGAATCTATCCTCTTTCCTATCTTGGTGTTAAATAGCATCATCCACAGCTTCACCGCCACTGAAGCTGCCAGCACCCCCACCGATATCCAGCTGAACTCAACAGGAGAAGGCTCTAGGATCTTGCCAAGGCTCGTTCGCAAAAGCTCCACACCGATAAACAGCACCAGCACTGCAACCACAAATCCCGAAATATACTCATATCTTGCATGACCGTAGGGGTGATCATCGTCGGCCTTTTTCTCCGACAGCTTGAATCCGATCAAGCTGATGATACTGGATGATGCATCCGAAAGATTATTAGCGGCATCCGCTGTTATGGAAACACTCCCTGAGATCATTCCCACAACGAACTTACCAATGCACAATATGATATTACACACAATGCCAACCCAGCCCGAAAGCTTGCCGTAAGCCGTTCGCACCTGCGGCGATCTAACGTTTGTATAGTCTTTAATGAATATTTTTGAAAGCAGTTCTGTCATTATATTATCCCTCAGATATTAATTGATCATGATTATAACTACTGATATATTAGCATAGATCCCCATTGTTAGTCAAGAATAACAAGTTTTCACCAATCCTAACTATATATTGTGGTCGAGCCGTATAATAGACAATAGTTGATGTAACACAATTTGTTATTTTTTCAGCTTTAATACATTTACATTTAAATCCATTTTTGTGTCTATGTAAAAAAGATATGATTTTTAGATAGATTTCCAGTTGTTTTTTGTATCTTTTTGCGAAATCTTTCAACCTTTTCAAC
>JAZPZN010000042.1:0-27119 GCA_045544715.1 Oscillospiraceae bacterium
TATCTGCAGTTACAACTAATGCGGCGGTCTTGCAGTCAGCCATTTTACCACTTAGTTGTGCCAGTAACATATCACTTGATAATCCGTTTGAACATAAAACAAGCATCTTAATCACCTCGCCAAATTCTTATTTAACCTTGAAATAATATCATCACTTTCCGCATATAAAGTCAATATAGAAAAGCTTCGCATCTGATATAGCATAAGATGCGAAGCTTTGTATTTATCTGATGAAATTTGTGCGTGTGGGCTTTTCAGGCTCGGGGAACACTATCTCGTTCTGCTTGCCGAGATCTATACATTTCAGCAGCCAAGCCATGTTTTTAGCGAGGATGCGCACAGTCTGAACACCCTCCTCATCCTGCATAACCTGCTCCGGAGTGCTGCCATGTACCTGATTCCAATACTGAGAGGAAACTACGGGCATACTGCTGATAGTATAATACTTGTTCATCTGATCGAATGCCGCAGATGCTCCACCACGGCGACAACTTACAATGCTTGCCGCAGGCTTTCCCATGAATGCGCTCTTGCCCGAATAGAATGCCCTGTCCATAAATGCTGTAACATGGCCGCTTATCGCCGCGAAATGCACCGGTGAGCCGAAAATGAAGCCGTCAGCCTTGCGTGCTTTTAAGACAAAATCGTTAACGCCATCATCGATGACGCACTTGCCAAGACCCTTTGCACATGCTCCGCAGCCAATGCAGCCACTGATAGACTTGTTGCCTACCCATACTATCTCTGTTTCAATGTTGTTTGCCTCAAGCTCTTTCGCTGCAACGCAGAGTGCAGTGTATGTACATCCCATCTCATGGGGACTTCCGTTTACGAGTAATACTTTCATTGCGATTCCTCCGAAAATTTAAATTTGATCGTCATGTATCTATTATACTACTGATTATAAAAAATTGCAAGCCCATTCATTGTCTTCTGTTGACCCCTGCAACTCCGCCTGCAGCTGAGAATGCAAAACATAACACTGCTTTGATTATCAGCATTATGCCACCACATACCCCAAAAATGAGCGAAAGCAGCACCAGCGGAACAAAATAGAACAGCCCGCATATCATGCCTACCTTTAATCCGTTCATCTTTTTCAGCACTCCGCCTGTCCTGCCACTGACGAAACTGCCGACCGCCATGATAAGTACCGCTGCTGCCCCCGAGCCTGCCACTGCTCCATCCATCAACCACAAAAACAGCGCAAACAGCACTGCCAGCGCAAGCGTGACCCCATAACCGCTGAGCATTGCCGCAATATACGGCAAAAACGGATGTTCTCTCCGAGCCTTTCTCATAACCTACCTCCACAATAAAAGCATTGATAGATTATATGCGGCTCTTGTCCCAAAAATGTGATGTTACAGTGTTATATCAGGCTCATATTTATCGGATATTAACAGGTATTCACACGAATGCTCGATACAGCCCGCCAAGTTCTCCGCATTGTCAGCTATTAGCCACTCTGCACTAAGACCACTGTCATCTAGCCGCTGCTCGATAATATTCGCCTCACTGCGGATATCATCGATATGTGTGAGGATATATTCCTCCGTCATTATCAGCCATACAGCCCGCATTTTTTCGAGATATTCTTCAGAAAAGCTGTCACGCCAGTCAAAAGGAATATAACAGCCTTCGATAATCAGATGTTGCCCGTTTTCCACAACAGTTTTGGCGATCTCTGAAACTATGCTCCACAAATACGGTGTGAGCTCCCTGTCATCCATAGGAGTGAGGGATGTCTGCCCGCTGCGGATAAGCCCCATTTTCAAATGATCAATGGAAAGATAGGGATAGCCGTATCTCTCCAGTAGCCGCTGGGAGATGGCAGTTTTTCCCGTATGAGATGCACCTGCAATAAACAATACCATAATACCCTCCAAATAAAATGTGGGATATAGATATCCCACACATTTACAACTGTCTAAGCCCCTCGGCCAAAGTCGTAGGGAGCTTTTTTATCAACAGCAGCGTACAAATACCCGTGAAAACCCCGCCAACAACAGCAGTTGCCAACAGTATGGGGGTATAAGCCAGCACCGACAGCGTGCCATAAACTCCAACGGCAACCACTAGCTGCCCGATAATGTGACATATGGCGCCCGATGCGCCTACCAACGGAAGATACCGCTCTGCATTTTCCGATGGAAGTATCCGTCTTGCAGCAGTCATTCCGCAGAGTGCCAATACTCCGCCTGCAATGCCAAAAGCAGCACTCATAAGCGAGCCGGTAATAAATGCCGCCACCAAACAGCGCAGTAATGCGATAGTCATTGCATCACGGAATTTCCAGTTACCGCCGATGTAAAGCACAAACAGCGTGACGATATTTCCGAGCCCAACTCTCACACCAGCTATGGGCACTATGGGCGGCAACCATGTTTCCACAGCGGAAAGCACCGCCGCAAAGCATACGAAAAGGGCGGTGCAGGTCAACTTGTTAACTTTCATGCTTCATAACGCTCTGCAGGCTTTCGGCAAGCAGCAGCATCTCGGATTTTTTCGGTGGAGGTGGTGGCGCAGGCTCCTCATCGGTCTGCTCCTCCATTTTGTGCTCAAGCTCCAGCAAAGCGTAGCGCACTATCGTGTAGTCCTCCTCGGTAATGTTGAGAGGTGAAAACTCCAGCAGATACTGCCTAAAATACCACGCAACAAAGCTTATCAATGCTGCAACAGCTGCCATCAGCATAAACACTCCAATGGCAGTAAAAGCACCGCCGATAATAAAACATATTACCGCATACACAAGATCAAGGATATAAGAAGCCGTTCTTTCAGCAAAGCCACCGCCAAGCGCAAAAAATGCCACCCCAATCACTGCAAGGGATGCAATTATCGCAAACAACGGCAACGCTCCAGCCGCAAGACTTATCATTGCACACAGCGCAGCAAGGGCACACTGAGTGTAAAAACAAATATGCACAGCACGACGTAGCGCCGCCGCTTTTTTCTGCCGTGACGCTACAAAATCAGTTGTAATCGCTCTGCCGTCTGTACGAAAATGTATCAGACGCTTTTTTATCCAGTTGATCATGTACTGCTCCGTTTTATCAGATTTCTCCGTGATTTCTGAGGAGAGTGTCAGAATGTATTCCTGCAATCGCCTTAGCCACTAGCTTTTTGAACAGCGGCGCAACTCTGTCAGCAGTCTCCTTTACCTCCTCATGGGTAAGGGGATTTGCGGAAATGCCTGCCGCAAGATTAGATATGCAGCTTATGCCGCAGATCTCCATACCCGCATGACGTGCCGCCATAGCTTCGATCGCAGTAGACATTCCCACTGCATCGGCACCGAGAGTAGCATAAGCACATATTTCTGCGGGTGTCTCATAATTAGGGCCGCTGGTCTGGATATATACACCTTCTCTGAGAGGGATGCTCTCACTTGCAGCAGCGATCTTTATCACATCACGCAGCCTTGAGCTATAGACCTCCGACATATCTGGAAAGCGCAGACCGAGCTCATCAAGATTTGCACCGATAAGCGGCGAGGGTACAAGGGAAGAGATGTGATCCTTGATCAGCATAAAATCTCCGCAATTGAAGCTTTTATTGATACCGCCTGCAGCATTTGTAAGGAACAACACCTTAGCACCCATCAGCTTCATCAGCCTTGTAGGGAGCACAACATCCTGCACGGGATATCCCTCGTAATAATGTACTCTGCCCTGCATTGCAACTACGGGGACGCCCTCAACATAGCCAAATACAAATCTGCCCTTATGTCCCGATACCGTAGATATCGGGAAGCCCTCCAGCTCGCTGTAATCAAGCGTTTCCTTTATATCCATGGTTTCAGCGAAATCGCCAAGACCGCTTCCGAGTATCAATGCTATCTCAGGCTTGAAGGATATCTTCTGCTGAAAGCCATCGTAGCATTTCATCAGCTTTTCGTATACCTCGCTCATGGTGCACCGCCTTTCTCTGGAAGTATCAGACTTCCCATCCGTTTAAGTATTTCTCCTGCTCAGCAGTGAGCTTATCGATTTCAATGCCCCAGCTGTTTATCTTGCGCATTGCAACCTCTCTGTCAACCTCAGCAGGAACATTGACTGTCATCTTGCCATCTACACCCAGCTTGCCCTTGTTTTTAACAACATGCAGTGCGGAGAGTGCTTGAATAGCAAAGCTCATATCCATTATCTCTGCAGGATGACCATCGCCTGCCGCAAGATTTACAAGTCTGCCCTCCGCAATAACAAACACGGTATTGCCGTTAGAAAGCTTGTATCCGATTATATTATTTCTCGCAAGATAGCTGTCTGTAGCTATCTCACGTAGCTTAGCCATGTTAACTTCAACATCAAAATGACCTGCATTGCAACAGATAGCACCATCCTTCATATTAAGGAATGCCTCTTCGCCGATAACATCTGCGCAACCTGTAACGGTAACAAAGAAATCGCCCACCTTTGCAGCCTCACGCATAGGCATGACCTTGAAGCCGTCCATAACAGCCTCCATAGCCTTGATAGGATCGATCTCGGTAACGATGACCTCTGCGCCCAGACCCTTTGCACGCATCGCAACACCCTTGCCACACCAGCCATAGCCTGCAACTACAACATTCTTGCCTGCAACGATAAGATTTGTTGTGCGATTGATACCATCCCACACCGACTGACCCGTACCATAACGGTTATCAAACAGATGTTTACAGTCCGCATCATTTACAAGCACCATGGGGAATTTAAGAGCCCCTGCCTTATCCATAGCCTGAAGCCTGATGATGCCTGTCGTAGTTTCCTCGCAGCCGCCGATGACCTCAGAAATAAGCTCGGGACGCTCGTTGTGAATGAGATTAACAAGATCACCGCCGTCATCTATTATCACATTAGGCTTAGCATCGATCACCTTTGAAATATGACGGTGATACTCTTCATCGGTAGCGTCATACCATGCGAATACATTGAGCCCGTCATGCACCAATGCCGCAGCAACATCATCCTGAGTTGACAACGGATTGCTGCCCGTAACGTACATCTCCGCACCGCCTGCAGCCAGCACCTTACAAAGATAAGCCGTTTTCGCCTCAAGATGCACTGAAAGTGCTACTCTTAGTCCTGCAAAGGGCTTCTCAGCGGCAAACTCCTGCTCGATACCTCGCAACAGAGGCATATTGCGCTTTACCCACTCTATTTTTCTTGCACCGCTCTCCCAGAGATCGGCATTTCTTATCTCGCTTGACATCGGTCTTTCTCCTAACTACTGATAATTTATACTCTGTCTGATTTTCTGATAAACAGGATACCGAGAGTATCCTCTCCGCAGTGACACGCAACCGTACAGCCTGCCTGCGTGATAGCGATCTCTTCAAAATCACTCTTGTGCTTTTTGATCTCTTCAGCCGCCATCTTTGCATACATATCGCTGGTAGTGCTTGTAACAAAGATCAGCGAGTTCTCGATATCTCCTGCCTGCTCGATACGATCCTTGACATACTCTGCGATACACTTAGCCATATTGCCACGATACTTTTTCGTCACCTTCATCTTTCCCTCGATGACATCGATACAGGGTCGCAGCTTCAATAGATTTGCACCCAGTGCCGCAATAGAGCTGCATCTGCCACCCTTGTGAAGATACTCAACATTAGCAACAAAGAAGCTTGCATCAACTCTCGGAATAACCTCTCTGCGGAGCTTTCCTGCTATCTCACCGCCAGAAAGTCCCTGCTGTGCAAGCTTGGCAGCCTCGATAGCAACCAAACCCTCACCCGTAGACAGGTTTCTGGAATCGACAACGTGAACATTGTCGAAGTCCTCCGCTGCAATACAGGCATTCTGATAGCAACTGGAAAACTCACTGCTGATAACTATCATGACGATTTCATCACATTCCTTCAGCTGCGCACGGAAGAAATCAAAAAAGTCTTCAACATTAAGTGCCGCCGTTGAACACAGCTTGCCCGTGCTGCGATAATAATCGAATACCTCCTGCTGAGTGATCTCAAAGCCGTCCTTCAACGACTCATCACCCTTTGTAACATAGAGAGGGAGAACGCTGATATCATATTGATTCTTCAGCTCCTCCGAAAGATCGCATACGCTGTCAGCACAGATTTTTACTTTTGCCATTTTTCAATATCCTCCATAGCTTTATTAATATACTCATCCCTGAACTGAGAAAGAATTGAGCAACCTCTCCAGCTCTTCCTCAAGACAGCTGTGGAACAGTGTGAACAGGATATCCGCACTGCCCAACAAAAATACATTTCTATTGGTTATCGCAGAAAGCGCAGGAACGTATGTGTAGATATATCCCTTATACCACTCTGCGTCATAGGTCGGCACCAGCTTTCCGCTCTTAACCATGCGACGAACGTCCTCAAAGTCATCAGCGATAACATTATCATAATTACCTGCACCCTTAGCGACCACCATGTCGTAAAGCTGCTTTATCTGCTTGTCACTGAGATTGCCCGAAGGTGTTTTGATATTTTTCAACGTAGGCAGCCTGACCGCAAACGAATAGACCATAAGCGACAGAACACGTTCATACTCAGGAGAGTTCATCTCCTTGCAACGCTCCTTGTCGAGCTTTATGCCTGTATTATAAAGGCTTGTGGTATCCGCTATATCAGTAAGAGAAATTCTGAAGATATCTTTGATATTTATATTGTAGAAATCCTTGTCGGATATCATATAAATATACTTCATCGCATTGAACAGCGATACACCTGCCTTAACTACAGTTTCACTAAGGATCGTAAATGCAGCCTGCTCATTGAGAAATTCCATTCTGGAACACGTCCTTTCGCTGAAAATAGACATATATATTACTATTATATATTGTTTTCATCAATTTTGCAAGGAAGATATATATTTTTGTTCAATTTGCTAGAAAAACGTCGATTATTTTTACACTGCCAAAGCCTTAAACATATTGACAATAACAAAGATAACTGGATATGCAATAAGCTGAAAAGTCAAGCACTTGTTGAAATTGCACAAGATTTATTAATATATTTATACTTCGCTAAGTTGTTTTTTACATGAAAACTCTTGATTTCTTGCAAATTTTCCTGTATAATATCAGTAGTATATTTTATCAAAAAACATCAAAGGAGAAAAATTATGGGTATTGAAAACATTACACTGCTCGATATTATTGACAGAAAGACACTGCAATCTTTGCAAGACGCTTTCTCTGACGCTACCGGCATGGCTGCGCTGACAACAGACGACAGCGGCTCTGTAACAGAGCTCAGCAACCCCACCGACTTCTGCATGAATTTTACAAGAAAGTCCCCCATCGGATGTGAGCGCTGCAACAAGTGCGACCTCCAGGGCGGTGAGGAGTCCAGCAAGACAGGCAAACCAGCAGTATATTTCTGCCACGGTGGTCTGGTGGATTTTGCAGCACCTATCATCCTTAACGGCAGACACATTGGCTCTCTCATTGGCGGTCAGGTACTGACTGAAGAGCCCGACGAAGAGAAGTTCCGCCGTATTGCAAGAGAGATCGACGTGGATCCCGATGCTTATGTTGAGGCACTGCATAAGGTTCCGATCGTTCCTAAGGAGAAGGTAGATGCTGCGGCTAATCTGCTGTATCAGATGGCAAATGCGCTTTCGCAGGTTGGTTACCAGCATTATCTCGCAGTTGAAAAGAGCGCCGAGAACGAGGTTGCCCTCGCTGAAATCAATGCAAAGTTTGACGCTATCGACAAGCAGATCGGTATAGTTGCTGCTGACATGGAAAATGTTGGTGTAGCTTTCAACGAGATCGAAGAGGCTACCAACCGCTCCGTAAAGGCAGTTGAAAGCACCGACAGTATTGTAAAGGCTATCGAGAGCGCATCTACTCAGCTCACACTTATCGGCTTCAATGCTTCTATCGAGGCTAAGCGTGCAGGTGGCACAACAGGTGCAGGCTTTAACGTTATTGCACAGGAGGTTCGTACCCTCGCTAACCGTAACACAAAGCAGGCAGGCGATGTTGAGGCTACCCTC
Source organism: Oscillospiraceae bacterium (assembly GCA_045544715.1). Lineage (GTDB taxonomy): Bacteria > Bacillota > Clostridia > Oscillospirales > Ruminococcaceae > CAG-115. The sequence goes on from JAZPZN010000042.1 coordinate 7,962, forward strand.
AACGATATCAAGAAAGCTATCAAGGCTATCAACGACAAGCTTACTAATATGACAGAAGGCGTTGATGAGAACGCAAAGGCTATCGAGACCCTGCGTGAGCTGCTTAATGAAACCAGCGCACTTGTACATAACATGAAATAAAGCAGCTTGACTGTTCAACTGATCATGTGATCCTGCCTCAGGGCAAATAATACAGACGACCAACGAAAGGACGGTACAAACCAATGGCTAATCGTTTTATTCTCAATGAGACCTCCTACCACGGTGCTGGTGCTATCTCCGCTATCGCTGACGAGGCTAAGAACAGAGGCTTCAAAAAGGCTCTCGTATGTTCTGACCCCGATCTTATCAAGTTCGGTGTAACAAAGAAGGTTACCGACATTCTTGACAATGCAGGTCTTGTTTATGAGATCTTCTCAGATATCAAGCCGAACCCCACCATCGAAAACGTACAGGCTGGTGTAGCAGCATTCAAGGCAAGCGGTGCTGATTATATCGTTGCTATCGGCGGCGGCTCCTCCATGGATACCGCTAAGGCAGTAGGCATCATCATCAATAACCCCGAATTTGCTGATGTAAGAAGCCTTGAGGGCGTTGCCCCCACAAAGAAGCCCTGCGTGCCTATTATCGCAGTTCCCACCACTGCAGGTACTGCTGCTGAGGTTACTATCAACTACGTTATCACTGATGTTGAGAAGGACCGTAAGATGGTTTGCGTTGACCCCCACGATATCCCCATCGTTGCTGTTGTTGACCCCGATATGATGTCCACAATGCCCAAGGGTCTTACCGCTGCTACAGGTATGGATGCTCTGACACACGCTATCGAGGGCTACATCACCAAGGGCGCATGGGAGCTCTCCGATATGTTCCACATCAAGGCTATCGAGATCATCGCACGCTCTCTCAGAGGTGCTGTTGACAACACTCCTGACGGCCGTGAAGGCATGGCTCTCGGTCAGTATGTTGCAGGCATGGGCTTCTCCAATGTAGGTCTTGGTATCGTTCACTCCATGGCTCACCCTCTCGGTGCGCTGTATGATACACCCCACGGTGTTGCTAACGCTATCATCCTCCCCACTGTTATGGAGTATAACGCTCCCTGCACAGGCGAGAAATACCGTGACATCGCTAAGGCTATGGGCGTACAGGGAACAGAGAACATGACCCAGGATGAGTACAGAAAGGCAGCTATCGACGCTGTTAAGCAGCTCTCCATTGATGTTGGCATTCCTGCTGACCTCAAGGAGATCGTTAAGGAGGAGGATATCGCATTCCTTGCACAGTCTGCTTACGACGATGCTTGCCGTCCCGGCAACCCCAGAGATACCTCCGTTGAGGAGATCACCGAGCTTTACAAGAAGCTGCTGTAATTCCGGTTTAACCTATCTCAGCCCTCCGTTTTTTGGAGGGCTGAATTGTTTTTTGTTGCTCTGTAACATTTTGCCGATCTCAAGTGTATTAATATCGAAGCGCTTCAATCAGCAAAGGAGGTGACTAAGATGAGCGAACAGGAGCTGAACGAGTATATCACTCTCTACCGAACTACGGTGTTCAAGGTAGCATTCAACTATCTCAAAAACTATGAGGATGCCGAGGATATCTCTCAGGATGCATTTGTAAAGCTGTACACCTGCGAAAAGCAGTTCGCTGACAGCGAAAATGTGAAAGCATGGCTCATCCGTGTCACTATAAACCTCTGCAAAAACTTACTACGGTCAAGCTGGCACAAGGCTCGCAGTGAGCTGCCGCAGGATATCCCGTTCAATGCGATAGAAGAAAACGGAATACATGACTGCATACAAAGGCTAAGCCCCGACTATTCAGCAATGATATACCTTTTCTACTACGAAGGATATTCTATCAAGGATATAGCAAAGCTTTGCGGAATAAGCAGTGTTGCTGTACGCACAAGGCTGTCACGAGGCCGTGCCAAGCTAAAAGAAATGCTCGAGGGAGGCAAGCATAATGAATAAAGAATACAAAGACTATTTCAACAGCATAGTTCCTGCCACGGGCGACAGCGAGTTTCTCGACAGAGTGCTCAGAAAGGCAGAAGCTATGGAAAATAATAAGAAGCGCATTAATTTCAAAAAGCCGCTCATCGCTGCCTGCGCAGCAGTAGTTGCACTGGGTGTGGGAGTTTCCGCTGCGGCGGCAACGGGGCTGATAGACTTCGATAAATTCTTTAATAATATTTTCACCGCCGACAACGAAATGGGTAGCACACTTGTCGCAAATGTTGATGATATCTACATCGAAATATCCGACAATGATTACGATCTCAACCTCAATGCAATAATCGGTGATGGGAAGAATATGTTCGGTAGCTTTGAGATAGTAAGGAAAGACGGCACACCCGTCACCGACCATCTTATGAACTCCGTAGCACCTACGGGTATGAGAGCTGTAGAGGAATGGTGCGGTCTGCTGGCAAACAATAGTAGTGATAAGCTCAATAAAGTCCGCCCCACGCTTGACAGTGGAAAGATTCACTACTCCATCAACGATGCAGGAAATATAGATGTGCATTTTGAGGTAGAGGCAGTCTACGAGCTTAATGAGATCCCCGTTGTAGTAACATTCCAAAACCTCTATTGCATCGATGAAAACGGCAGTACCTATCCAGTTTTCCCCGTTGATGCATGGATAGATTTCACCTATACTCCCACCCCAAACGCTCAAGTGACCAAAAATGTCGTTATCACCGAAAACAATAAAAACAAGCTAAATCTGCTCAAAGCTAGCGATGGCGGTACTCTCCACCCCGAACTTATAGACGGCAGCATCGGCTGCATGAGTGCTATTTTCAATGTTCAATATACAGATGCTTTCGCAGCCAAACGCACATTATCCCACAGAGAAGATTGCGATATAAAGTTGATAAAATCTGATGGCACTGAGATAGCGATCAATTTCAAACAGATGACAGCTATGTCCAGCAAAGAAACTAATGGCACTATCGTTAACGATATGACATTCAAGCTGTTCTTTATGACAGAGGACAATGTACGCACCGCCTTTGATATAACCGAAATATCAGCCATCTCTATTGACGGAATTGTTTTTGATCTTGTATAATACAAAGAGCACCCTCACAAAAGGGTGCTCTTATCATATTAACAATTAGAACAGATCAAAATCCCATATCCAGCAGCGTTCCGACTGCCTCTTTATATACATTGACGATATCGGACACTCCATCCCCTTGCTTTTTCGTGAGCCTGAAGCGGCGCATATCTACCTCATCGCAATGGGATATACCTCTGCCGCTGTTGCCACGCTGTATTCCCTTGAAATTTGTCCATCTAACCGCATCGGGAGTAAGCAATCCGTCGTTCTCGCCCTCGATGATCCCCACCACAAGGCTCGGGAACCACATAAATATATCGCTGAATGGGTGCTTCATAACAAACGCATAGCTCTGATAATAGATGCCCTCGATATCGGGATTGTTGGCATTGAACTCTGCGGCGCTAATTCTCGTGAATGCTTTTATAGCTTTATATGTTTCGGGCTTTTTGTCGCCAAGTATCCTGAACCACACATCAGCAAAAAAGCTACCGAATTTTAGAAGCCCATGTGGAAGCTTAAATGCAATATCCATTGTTTTTGAGCCGTTGTGAGGTGTACTCATTGTTGTCAGAGATACAACCTTGTCGCCCATACCGAGCGTTGATATAGCATATCTTGTATCAAGACCGCCCTTTGAATGAGCGATTATATTCACCTTTTCTGCGCCCGTTTCAGCCAGCACCTCATCAATGCGCTTTTTAATACGCTGAGCATTTGTTTCAATAGAAGCATTACTGTCCTGATAGCCGTAGTATATCCTACAGCCCATTTTTTCAAGCTCTTTAGGGATACGTCCCCAGTAATTTATAAGCTTTGTATCCCTAAAGCCCATACCATGCACCATAAGCACTGGATATTTAAGCTGTCTGATTTCGGAATCCATTGAACTCATCTCCTAAATTTATAGCAATACACAAATAGTTTTTATTGCTATTTCATTATAGCCGTTTCTAGGAGAATTGTCAAGTGACGTTTGACCGATATAAATAATAAAAGGCGTTCAAAGAACGCCTTTTATGGTGCGAGCGACGGGACTTGAACCCACACGTCAAACCTGACACTAGCACCTCAAGCTAGCCTGTCTGCCTATTCCAGCACGCTCGCATATTCAATTAAATCGTCTATCCTTGACGACTTAATTATTATAGCATAGCGAATCGGATTTGTCAAGCACTTTTTTGAAAAAAATTAATATTTCTGTTCAAAAATTTCCAAAGCAGTTCCCTCAGCCCTTGCCTGCTTGTATAATGCTGCCAATTTAGACAGCACAGCATTCTCCTCATAGATAAGGGCATCTATCTCGTCATCGTCCGTCACAAAATCGTAATTTGCACGGATATCAGACAATTTCTCCAAAAGATATGTATATTGACGGGCAAGCTTTATCTTCCCGATATCGGGCGGCGGTATCTTGTCCTGCACGAAAAAGGGAAACTTCAATATCATCACTCCTATGCTTTTTGCTACAGTATATTATGCAGTCATCGATAATATCACCGCCAAAAGTGACGAATTGCGAATAGCCGCATAAAATGAAACAGGGGAACATTCCCCTTATTGTACCAAGGAGGATAATATGGCTATTTTTTATAATCAGGCTACGCTGTCCTACAATGACACCGTCACCAATTCCAATATTGTTACGGGCGAGATAGTTGAGGTGCTTTCTGCTACCAAAACCGCCGTTTCAGACACCTATTCGGCAAATGACACCGTAGTCTATATCATCAGCATCAGAAACACAGGCTCGACCTCATTCACAGGAGTAACTATCACAGATGACCTCGGCGAATATCCCTTCGGTGCAGGGGCAGTTACTCCTCTCACCTATCAGGAGGGAACTCTGCGCTATTTCATCAACGGCGATCTTGCACCTGCCAGCGCAGCAGTAACAACCAACGGCCTTGTTATCAGTGGAGTCACGGTACCCGCAAACGGAAACGCTGTCATCGTTTATGAGACAGCCGTAAATGGCTTTGCACCGCTTGCATCAGGCTCTCAGATAACCAATACAGCCGTTATCACCGCAACAGGACTTACCACTCCAATCACTGTCAGTGAAACCATCACCGCCGAGGACGAGGCAAGACTTACTATCACAAAGTCCCTCTCTCCCGACACAGTTACCGAGAATGGAGAGCTGACCTACACGTTCATCATCCAGAATGTGGGCAATATCCCCGTTACCGCTGCGGATAACGCAACAGTGACCGACACATTTGATCCCATCCTCGAAAACATCACCGTTTCCTACAACGGTACAGTGTGGACAGAGCCTGCCAACTACACTTACAACGAGTCAACCGGTGTATTTGCGACCGTACCCGGTCAAATAACCGTGCCCGCTGCGACCTACACTCAAGATGCAAACGGAGTATGGATCATCCAACCTGGAGTTGTTACCCTCACCGTAAGAGGCACCATCTAAAGCATCATACAGCAAAGCCACCGCACAAAATCGTGCGGTGGCTAAGTTTATAGGAGAAAGGGAATTATCAACCGAAAAGACTTGCGGGAAGTCCGTCAATGCTGTTATATTCCACGCCGTCAATGATAACAGTAAAATGTCCATCCATAGTGCTGGTGAAATGCTGATAATCTGCAACTATCGGATCGGCATTTATAGCTTCGGGACGATATATATAGGTTCCCGATAAGATATCGACCACAAGGTAACCGTCCATTACAGAAAGTCCCGAATAATTCGTATGGCCCTCGCCGATACGTATCTCGTGATTAAGCTCTGTGCCCGTATATACATTGAGCCATACACCATCACTGTCGCCATAGCTGTTATTACGCAGTACATAAAGCTGATCACCTGCCGATACAGCGTGACACAAGCCAAACTTATCGCTTATCAGCTTCCATTCGCTTCCGTCGTAGAAGAATAGCTCGCTGTTGCCAAGCCACTGAGACATATCACTGCCCATATGACGTATGCCGTAGTACTTATCGTCATTTCTGGTAAGGTACTGCTCATCGACTATAAATGTGCCCCACAGGGACTGGTCTGTTGCTATCTTGGCTTTGGTGCTTAGCTCAGTTTCAAGCTCTTCTATGCTTTTCAGCGCAGGGTCAAGGAAATACACATCACCCGTGTAATAATAGCCTCTCCAATCGAAATCATACGGCAGAGTGAGCCAGCGCATCTCACCTGTTTCAGGATTGAGGAACTGCATCTGTATCGCCATTTCACCGTTCACATAGGTCTCAATGAGGTAGCCCCACTCTATCTGAAGGTCGCTATGGTTGCGAACCCATCTTGTACCGCTGTCGTCGGTTATCTCCAGCTTCAGCTCGTTTACCTTCATCTCACGCAGATAGCAATACTCCATCATACCGATATAGCCACACTCGCAGAAGTCATTGTAGCGACTGCTCTCGTCGTCAAGGCGCTGATAGCACTCATCATAGTCGCTGAGTTTGAGCACCTCGCCCTCTGTCACATCGTCATAACGGAACAGCACATAGCTGTCAAGAGCGGATGAGCCCTGCATATACCACAGCTGATACTCACCGTTGATACGGCCTACCATATATACTCCGTTGTCGTCGGTGTACCAGCCGAGGCAGGGATCATCATAGTCAAAAATATCCTTAGAATAACCGTTTATACGGATAGTTTCGTCCTCATTTCCCCAGGAGCCAAACATCATCGGGCCCTCACCTGAGGTGGCAGGGTCAGCCTTGCTGATAGCTGTATCAAGGGTATAATCATCGGTTATTTCGGGAGTGTAATCAACAAGCGCCATAGTATTAGTGCTGAAATCTATCTTGTAGATATCAACTCCCTTGTCAGACAGGAACGAAATGGAATTGTTCTCAATATCGGGCATCCATCTGCTGTGAGTGCTGTCAGGGAATCCGCCCTCAATGAGGATAAGCTCGCCCTCGGGAGTGGTGTTGTAAAGCGTGTAGCTATAGCGCAACTCACCGTTCTTCTCGTATGGGATACGCACGATAGCAAGGTCGCCCGAATTGAGAGTCTGCTCTCCCGTAGTTACTGTAAAGCTGTCGTAAATGTGTACAGGAAGCTGCACTGCGCCATTTGTCATCTTAGGATTGGTTATCTGCACCTCTGAAAGCTTTGTATCTGTATCATCTCTTGTTGTAATGTAGAGCTTTGCGTCAGATACGGCACCTTCGTCGATATGATAAGAGGTGAAGATAGAATAATCTCCGTATATGGTTTCAGCCAGCACATCATTTATACTTCTGCCGTAAAAATCGCTGAGATAACGCTCGGTCATCTGCCACTCGCCGTCTATCTTCTGCGCTACAGAGGTCACATACTGATATACTGCATCCTCAGGCTCGCTGTCAGCGGTAGCGGTGTCTGCACGAACATAATTCTGCACTATCACTACCTTGTCCTTAGTATCGCTGTATTCCTTCAGATAATAGCTCAGATTTTGACTGATAGGCAGGTCTGTCGGCAATCTCCAGCGTCTGCCCTTATTATCAACGAAATCCTCATCAAACTGCTTACTGAATTCTACATACTCCTCTCCCATCAGCACACCGAAACGCTGTCTGCCGATAGCGCCAAGATAGCTATACATCTGAAGCTCAGTATACTCAGAATAGGAAGAGTTGTCTACACGCTGTAAGGTAGTCCTTTCGGGACTGTTCTTCTGATTATCGAAGGTATCCTGATCCCAATACCTTATATATTTATGCATCGTATCCATATCTCGGTCAGATATAAACAGTAGTTGATATTGCATTCCGAAACCGCCACTATATTCATACTCAAGATAATAGCCATCATCAAGTGCATAACAAGCGGTCACTTTGAAATCTGTTATATCTATACCACCATATTCATCATAAGGATATGAGAGTATAAACTGATACTTAGGATTCATCTCTTTTGTCCACTCACCGACAAAATACTGCTCAAATATGTTCCAGTTTACACCCTGATTTTTACCTTCCTCACGCCAAACCGGAGAGGTGTCCTCCTCGATATTATAGGAGTAGCGTGTCCACAGCACCTCAGTCTGAAAAGGCTCTTCGCCAAGAGGCATACCATAATAGCACACATCTATCTCATCGCCGATCTCATACTGCTCCTCGGTGGCTATCAGATAGGTCTGTCCGCCCTTTTCGTGCTTAACTACATAGGTTCCATCGCCATTGTTTTCGGTTACAGTAGTCTGCATCACCATAGGCACTTCACCGAATACTCCCAAAAGCTCCACCCAATCGTCAAAATACACCTCATAATAGGTGTAGTACGGAGCCATAGCCGCTGACGAAATACCATAGTAATAGCGGGTATCGTTAGTACCGTTATAAACAAACAGCTTTATGATATCATACTCGCCCTCATATTCCTTATCCGCATAAAGCTCTACCGAAACGTGCTCGGAATACGGCTCAAGCGTTGAACCATCGGTGAGAGGCTCGCTGTCCTTGAACTTCACGATAGCTTCCTTCAGGTGGTCAGTATTGAACCACATATAGCTGTCCTTATCCTCGTCGTTACGGATGACCGCACCGTCAAAATTGGTGTCGATAGGAGGATGAACATAAGCAGTACCCTGATTATCGTTCTTATCGCTGTTATCATCATTATTATCGGAATTATCGCTGTTTTCCTCTGTTTCAGAGGTCTCGGATGTTCCCTCACCCGATGTTACGGGTGCGATAGGATCTGCAAAGCGATTTATCAGCACTCCGCCGATACCTACGCAAAGCACCAGTGCCGCTGCGATACTGCCGATAGTGATGAACAGCCTTTTGCGGCTAATCGGCTTTTTCTCCGCAGGAGTTATCACGATAGGAGCGCCTGCATCCACTGCGCCCTCGCTGTCAAACTGATTTTTGGCTGCATTTTTTGCATGGGCTTCGGATGCCTCAGCAACGAATTTTTCGTTCATCTCGCCCATAGCCTCGTCCCAAAATTCGTTATTCCTCGGATTCATATTTCCACACCCCTCTCTTCAAGATATGTGCGCAGGCCTGCCCTTGTACGACTCAGTCTTGTGCGCACTGCACTTTCTGTCATATTAAGTCCTGTTGCTATCTCATTCATTCCCATGCAGAAATAGTAGCGTGAAACGAATACCTCTCGGCTTTTTTTACTTACCGTTTCAAGATATGCGTTGATAAGTGCGCCTATCTCCTTGCTTTCAAAAGTACCCTCTACAGTTTTCTCATCGGGAATGACCTCTGCCAATTCATCATAATGCTCGTGGTCAAAACGACGCTTTATGCGCTCGTAAGCCGTAAATGCGGTGTTCCTAACTATTGCGCAGAGGTAGCCGCAAAGCGACTCGGGATTTTTGGGAGGTATCGCATTCCATAGCTTTATGTATGCACTGCTCACACATTCCTCGGCATCCTCACCGTTGTTAAGTATACCTAGAGCTATCTTATCGCATAATGCACCGTATTTCTGCTGGGTCTCTGCGATTGCCTGTTCGTTTCGGGAGTTATATAATTCTATTATCTTACTGTCTTCCATTTTTCTCTCCCCCTTTCACCTAATATAACGGGTGTAAAAATCAAATTGTTACATAAATTTTAACATATTTTTTCAAAAAAAGCGACCTTTTTGTTTTTTCAGCAGTTATTATTAATAGAAGCAAAACTTTTCCTTGCAATATCTTCAGTATAGATATACAATAAATAAAGGGAGTTGGTAATTTTGGAAGATAATAAAATAATTGAGCTGTTCAACTCTCGCTCTGAGCAAGCTCTGGCGGAGGTCAAACAGAAATATGGCTCGCTCTGCGATAAAGTGGCATACGGAATACTCAACAACTTTGAGGACACCGAGGAATGTGTGAGCACCGCCTACATAAAGCTATGGAATGCGATACCACCTAAAAATCCCACATCACTGTGTGGATATCTGTGTGCCATAGTGCGTAATACAGCACTCACCGCTTACGAGCGCATCAGCCGCCGCAGCTGCGAGGAGCAATTTGACGAGCTGGCAGAAGTGATACCAGACAACATGACAGTGGAAAGCAGCTATGACAGCAATGAAATTACAGGATATCTTAACGATTTTCTTGCAAAGCTATCTAAAAAGAACCGCATAGTTTTCACCGCACGCTACTATTTCAATATGAGCATCAGCGATATATGCAGCAACACAGGCATGGGCGAAAGCGCCGTAAAAAGCAGCCTGAGCCGTACCCGCAAGTCGCTGCGCAGCTATCTTGAGGAAAGGGGGATAAAAGTATGAGCAGAGAGCTTTGGGAAAAAGTGACAAACGGCATAGCCGAAAAATATATAAACGAAGCCTCCGAGTGCTTTTACAAGCATGACCGTCCCCTTGAAAACAACGACGAAGAAATTGGAGAGCAAGCGATACCCATAGAGATAAAACCCTCAGAGAAAAAGCAGAGCAGCTGGAAAGCCCTCCTTGCTATAGCAGGAGCTGCGGCAGCAGTTGCACTCTGCGTAATAGGCGGACAGTATCTGCTTAACAGCACCGAACCGATCGACCCGATAACATCCAATATAGATGATACCGAAGAAACGAGCGATACCGCTGATGAAGCTACTGAAACATCTGAAAGCACCGAGAACGATCATTCTGTCCCCGTCAACGACTTGGAACAGAATATCACCCTGCTGCCGCCGTATAATGATGAAAACTATGTCTTTGACACCAACAACATTCCCTTCGCTGCATGTATCGGTCTGCCAGAGGGCTGGAGCATCGAGGGCACAAGGATACTTGCTGACGGCGAGGAGATTGCAGGTATCAGCTATGACGCATACGAGATATATCCCGAGGCGGTAGGGCAGGACAACTACTACCGTGCAGTTTATAATCAGATAATGCTGGGCAGCGTCGTCAACTATGGTATCGACTATACCCCTGTCAAAAGCGGTGCATATTACAGCAACGCTACCTCAAAAAGAGCAGTAAGGGATCTTGAAACGGGCGAGATCACCTATTCTCAGGCCATACTCGCTTACAACGACAATATAAGGTCGTATATCGTGATCACATTCAATAAGGATATCGACCCTCAGCTGCTTTCCGATATTGCATGTTCTATCGAGCTTGCATGGGATAAGATAGGCACATCAAAGCTGCTTGCATCAGCATTCGCAGAAACATGGGCAAGGATATACGATGAAAACGGTATGATGAAGCCCGAGATACACGCTATTGAGGTAAGCGTAAACACCAGTCAGAAGCTTGTGGCGGTGATGTTCCCCGCCGCAGGACACTACGGTGCGCTTATATATGAGCTTGACGGAAGTTATCTCAACTATCTCGGCGAGATATACAACACTGATACGCTGGAGATATATGCAAACGATGGCTTCATGCTGCACACGATATCCAAGTACACCTACGGCGCAGCAGCAGGCGAACTAGCTGAGTATGTTGATACCTATTACACTATAGCAAACAACACCCTCGAAAAGACCGACCATGCCCGCAGAGTTGAAGAAAACGGCATCATCACCGACATCTACGATAACGGGCAGTCCGAGATGAGCTATGAGGAGTATATTGCATGGAAGATAGGACAGACAACCGACTACTATTATATCCGCAGTGCACAGTTCCCCGAAAATGAGGATAAGCTCGTCCCGATAAGCGAAAACAAGGAGGTCATGGCAGAATACTTCCTCTCCGTACTGGAGGATGGACCGCCAAACGGCGGCACTTACGACGAAGCTGACGGCATCGTGCGTGGGGAAAAAGACCTCACAACTCTATATACCATGATAGCGGAGCGTATCCTAAAGCGTGACTTTGTGCCTGAGCAGGCAACAATATTCTCAGTACCTATGAACAACGCACAAATGGTTGGCATCTGCTATGAGCGTGATGGAATACAGTGCTGTCAGCTCTATTATATAAGGGATAACGAAATGTACTTCATAGGGGAGCTCACCGACCTCATAACACTGGAGATTATCGGTGACGACCTTATCACCAGCTACTATACCTCTCAACTTGAGGCACGCTATATCACCGACAGTTATATCGGTTTTAAAAAATTCGGCGACATATACATTGGCGAAGAATACGACCGTGCTGAAAGGCTACTTGACGAAAACGGCAATGTAACTATGTACTTTGACTGCGAGGACAATGCACAGATCAAGATAACAGAAACCGCATACAGAGATGAGCGCAACCGATTAAGGGAAGCAGCGGGCGACATTGTGAATTACGACATAGATCTCTCGCTACCCTATGAAACTATACCCATTGAAAAGGATATCGCAGCCCTTGCAAAGCAGATAAGCCTTGCAAATGCAGATGACGGCAATTTGATAACCGAGGAGGAAGAAACGACTGACGACGAAAACGAAGAAACAAGCGTCTCTGAACCCGAACAGCATACCGACCCATATCTTGCTATTGCACAAAACTATGTAAGCGATCGTGTAAACACTGAAAACTTCACAATACACTCGTGGAAATATTCCCCTGCCAAAGAGATACTGGCGATCAGCTACCCTCAGGGCGAAACCACCGAAAACCACATCTACGCAAGTTGTCATCTTTACTATATAAATAACAACTTTGCATATCCTCTCGGACGATTTGATAATATCACCGATCTTATAGTATATGATAACGGCTTACAGCTGACAAGGCAATATTATGAAGCCACTGCCAATGAAGAGCTTGTGGTTGACAGCTTTATAAAATTCACTGAGAACGGAGGAGGTTTCAACACTGCGCCGGCAGGTATCACCATAAAGACTCTTGATGAAAACGGTGACATAAAAGGATGCTACACCACTAATGGTGTTGATGTTCACAGCGACTTTACAGAAACCGATCAAGCTTATCTGATAGCAGAGCAGGCCCGTCTTAGCTCGCTTTTGGGCAGCTCTAGGCTGAAGATCAGCTTCCGAAATACCACACAATTCCGCTATATCGCAGCACTCGGTATTGATGATCTCGCAGAGGCTATCCGCAGCGCATCAAAGGGTACAACAGCAAACGATGGAGTAATAAAAACAGGCATATTTGATGGTGTGAAATACTTCATCAATGATGACCTAGAAGTATCCGCAGCCATTGATGCAAACGAAAATATCCTCTGGTGCAATGACGATATCACATATCTGTCCGAAGCCAAAAATCTATCGGAGCTTACCTTCCTTGATGATGTATCACTGGAATTACCCGTGGGAATTAATGATATCCCCAAGTTCTATATGATGCCCGACGGCATCGTTATCGGCATTTCAAAGCACACCGACCTCGGCACATGGGAGGATTGGGTAGAGCTGCAATATCTGTTCTCCCGTGACGAGATGTACTCCATCAGATACTATTTCGCCGCTGAACAATAGTCAACAAAGCTATACCAACCCTGCCATGACATATAATATCTATAAAGTCAAAACCGCCTATCCTTTAGGATAGGCGGTTGATCTATATCGTGAAGACAACAAGATATAGCGCTTGGTTATCAAATACCGTTATAGTACTTGCGCTGACTGACATACATCACAGATTGGCAGCCATGAACTCCTTTATAGCCTTTTCAGAAGCCTCCTCATCGCCACCGTTAATTGTAACAGTTATAGTTTCGCCGCACTTAACACCAAGCCCCATGAGTGCCATAAGCTTCGATGCACCTACGGTCTTATCACCCTTAGTGACAGTTATCTCGCTGTCCAGTGCCTTAGCAGCCTTTGCCAGCAGTCCTGCAGGTCTTGCGTGAAGACCCATCTCATCCTTGATAGTATACTCAAATGTCTTCATAATGTTGGTTCCTTTCAAAAGTATTCGGTAATTTTATTATAGCCCTATTTGGACAAAATTTCAAGCCTTTCTGCCACTAATTTCAGTTATCTTTAAGATCTCTTCACAGAGATCATCAGACATATCTCTCATTCTCATGCGCCAGCGCCAGTTTTTGCCGACAGTGGAAGGCGTGTTCATACGGCTGCGGTCGTCAAGCCCAAGCCAATCCTGCATGGGGATGATGCACAAGTCTGCATTGCTACGCATTAAAAGTGATATAAAACTTGTATGCAGCCGCCATGAGGGGGTATAGTAATCGCAAAGATAATCCCTCGCCAATTGACGCTCTGCCTCAGTAATGCTTTCAAACCATGAGGTTATAGTCTGATTGTCATGTGTGCCAGTATAAGCAACACAGTTTTTGCTGTAGCTATGTGGCAAATGCTCACCCCTGCTGCTTGTATCACGGGAGTCGAAAGCGAATTCCAGCACCTTCATATTCGGAAAGCCACTATCCCGCACCAATTGCCTTACGCTATCCGTCATAAAGCCAAGATCCTCAGCAATTACATTCTTTTTGCCTATGGCAGTTTCTATCGCCTTGAACAGCTGCATACCAGGGCCCTTTTCCCAATGCCCGTTTATTGCTGTTTTTTCACCGTATGGAACAGAGTAATATTCATCAAAGCCACGAAAGTGATCTATCCTGACCACATCAAACAGTCTAAAGGAATGGGAGATTCTCGATATCCACCATTTATAGCCGGTTTTCCTATGCATTTCCCAGTCATAGAGAGGATTTCCCCACAGCTGACCATCTGCCGAAAAACCGTCCGGCGGACAGCCTGCTACTGCCGTGGGGATGTTATCCTTATCCAATTGAAAAAGCTCCGATGCAGCCCACACATCAGCACTGTCGGCTGCTACATATATTGGGATATCCCCTATTATCATAATACCGCTTTCATTGGCATAAGCCTTCAAGGCCTCCCACTGCTTATAAAAATGATACTGCAAAAAGCTGTAGAAGCCTATCTCATCTGCAAGCTCTTCAGTGCAGGCTTTTAATGCTTCGGGCTTTCTCAGCCGAATATCATCATCCCACTCGGTAAACGGTATTCCGCCGAATTTGTCTTTAAGCGCCATGAATAACGAATAATCAGCAAGCCACTTATTATCCCTGCTGAACTTTTCTACACCTTCAACGAATTTTTCCTTACCCTTTGAATAAGCTGTTTTAAGTAGCCTGTAACGCATTGTGTATAGTCTGCTATAATCTACACATTCGGGGTCAGAGCCCATGTTTGCATCGGCACATTCTTTTATTGTTAACAACCCCTGCTCTACAAACTCATCAAGGCTGATATAATAAGGGTTACCTGCATAGGTGGAAAAGCTCTGATATGGCGAATCCCCGTAGCTCGTAGGACCTAGCGGCAATATCTGCCAGTAGCTTTGTCCTGCTGCTTTCAGAAAATCCACGAACCTGTAAGCACTCTCATCAAAGCAGCCTATACCGTATTTCGATGGTAAGCTCGATATCGAAAGCAGTATTCCTGCGCTTCTGCCCGTCATACGATGCTCCTCTCATAATTTATCATCACACCGTAATGGTCGGACACAACAGGATAGTTTTCCCCGTTGAATATGACCTCACTGCATGTTACCACCACCATTTTGTTGCACCATATCTGGTCTATCCTTACGCCGTCAGCGATGCTCATCTTATCGTGCCAGCCATCTATCTGTCTGCCGACAGTGATGCCGCTGTCCTTTACTTTTGCCAGCTCATAACTATCCTGCCAATAGGAACGCTTGATAAGATCATACCCCTCCCCACGCAGTTCGGCAGGAGAATTGAAATCTCCCATTAGCCACACTGAGTCATACCTTGTCATGTGCTTGGCAGTGCGTATCCATTGCTGCTTAAAAGGCTCCTCGGCATCCTCCCACCAGCCGTAATGCACGCTGAAGAACCACTCATCTGGCAGAGCCTCTGTGCGTATGCCGATGATCTTCCTGCTCTTCCAGTTGTTGTAATCATCTATACTGCTCACCTGCACGACCTCGGTTTCAAGTATCGGAGAGCGGCTCAGCAGTGCGAGCCCCTCATCGTACTTGTCATAGCCCTTCTTCAACGGTAACCACGTCCAGTGATAACCTATACCACGCTCTCTAAGCATTTCAGCTACCCTATATACATGATTGTCACTACGGATAACAGCAGCTTCAGCGCAAGGCACATAACCTTTTAGGTCACCCGATACAGTAGCTGCACCAATAGATTGGCATACCTCCTGCAAAGCAATGATCTCAGGCTGTTTGCCAGCTATCGCATCAACAAAATCAAGCAGCTTCTGCGGATAATTCTCCTCCACAAGGCTGTGGGTGTTAAGTGTAAGAAACCTCATATTTCTCCTCAAAGAATATCATTAATATCGGATTTCAGCACGTCTGCCTTTGGTCCATATATTGCCTGTACGCCCTCTCCCTTTTTTACAAGCCCAAGCGCACCCTCAGCCTTCCATGCATCAACATCAGCAACGAGAGAAGGATCTTTTACTGTCACCCTCAGCCTTGTCATGCAGGCATCCACAAGCGTGATGTTGTCACGTCCTCCAAGCAGTGCGATTATCCTCTCAGGCTGCCCGTCGTAGGATGCTTTCTTATTGTCAGCATTATCATCGCTGTCATCTGATTGAGTGGTATAGTTTCCAAGTCTGCCGGGTGTAGCATATCTGAACCTTCCAATCATGAAATATGCCACAATATAGCCTATCACAAAAAATGCCACAACGCAGATAAGAAAGTTGATGATATCCCCTATCAACCCAGCCTCTACCGACATCGGAATACGAGTTACAAACTCAAGATTGCCAAAAGAATGAAGCCTTAGATCAATGATACCCGATATAGCAAATGCAATACCCTGCAAGATCGAATACACGATATAAAGTGGCAGCGCACAGAACATGAACATGAACTCGATAGGCTCTGTAACACCAGTGAGGAACACCGCAAGCGCTGTCGAAACAAACATCGAGCGATAGTTCTTTCTTTTATCGACATCTACCCTGCGATACATCGCCAAAGCAAAGCCGAGAAGAAGCCCAGTAGCACCGATCATCTGTCCCACCTTAAAACGTGCGGGAGTAACAGTTGCAAGCAGGTTATCATAAGCCACCATATCGCCCGCTTTTTTGAAATTTATGAGGTCTGTCACCCAAGCAAGCCACAACGGATCCTGCCCAAACACCTGCGATCCGGCATTTGCACCTGTCAGTATCTCATAAGTTCCGCCGAAGCTTGTATAGTTCATAGGGATCGTAAGCATATGATGCAAGCCAAAGGGAAGCAATAAACGCTCCAGCGTACCATAAATAAACGGAGCCAGCACGGGTGAAGTATCTGACGAGTTGGCTATCCATATACCGAAAGCATTGATACCCGACTGCACCAACGGCCATACAACCGCAAGGATAAGCGACACCACAACTGACCATAGGATCACTACGAGCGGTACAAATCTTTTTCCATTGAAAAACGAAAGCGCATCAGGCAGCTTGCGGAAATTGTAGAACTTGTTATAAACGATTCCGCCTACAAAACCTGATATGATGCCAACGAAAACACCCATATTAAGTGCAGGAGAACCTAGCACCGAGGTGAAATAATTCTCCACTAGCATCTCCTGTCCCAGAAGTGAATGCGTCACCGCTGTAGGATCGGATAGCATATCATTCGTTACTCCAAAAATCGCACCCGTAATATTGTTGATGAGGATAAAAGCGATAAGTGCCGCAAACGCACCACCAGCCTTTTCCTTTGCCCAACTGCCTCCTATAGCCACCGCAAACAGTATATGAAGATTGCCAATTATCGCCCAACCGATATTTTCCATTACGCTGCCGACAGATGCTAGAAGTGCAATGTCACCACCTGCCATTGCAACAAGCTTTCCCAAGCTGATCATAAGTCCTGCGGCAGGCATAACCGCAATTACTGTCATAAGAACCTTACCGAGCTTTTGCAACAGATCGAAATTAAAGCCCATCTTTTTCTTCGGTTTGCCCGTAGTAGCCTCTTCGGTACCTGCTGCTGCCAGTTCATCTGGCTGAGGGGCTGCGTTTTCAATATCAGTAAACGTAAGGAGGTCATCGCCTTTCTTTACATTGCCCTCCCTTACAGACATCAGCATACCTTCTGACCCGTCACATACCAGTACTGGAGTTATAATATCTATCCCTATTGACTGAATAAGCTCTATATCTGCTTCTGCAACTAAGTCACCTTTTCTTACTATGTCTCCGACCTTCACTCTGGATCTGAAGCCATCGCCTTTCAGCGCAACAGTTTCAAGGCCGAAATGCACGAGCACCTCAAGTCCATCATCCGAAGAAAAACCATAAGCGTGCATTGTATCCGCTATAGATGATACCTTTCCATCAACAGGACTGTATATCTTACCATCTGTTGGGATTATTGCACAGCCATCGCCAAGAACTTTTTCCGAAAACACAGGGTCTGATACACTAGCCAGTGCCACCACCTTTCCATCTAACGGAGCGCATACACTGAGCGTTTTGTTATCTTTCGTGCTGCCCATAAATAATTCCTCTCTATTCTGAGTAAGCCGATGTGTTACTCAAATATTATTAAAAACTGTCTGTGCTGTCATGCACAGCTCTTGCTATTAAATTTCCCAGATATCTCCGAGATATTCCTCGATAGCAAATATCTTGTTTTTGATATTTTGTCTTGACGCATCATGCCTATCGATGATATAATATCATTTGAGAAGTACAGTAATGTGAGGTGAGCGTATGGGCAAGCTGACAAGCATAGCAGAAAAGTGTCTTTGGGCACTCACGGGTGCGGCAGCACTTGCATTATTCACACATTTTGCTTCGCCCGAACCCGAGGAGCTCGTCATCGTCACACAAACTTCAACAAGTGAGATTTCTGCTACCGAAAAAATCGAGCAGTCGCAATTGTTTGAGAATATACAACCAACGGAAGAATACCTTAACACAAGCTATGATACATTACCAAACGACACTTCACCCGCTACAACAGTGCCACCTCAAAATGATCTTGTAAATATCAACACCGCCAGCATCGATGAACTTATGACCTTACCGGGGATAGGCGAAGTCAAGGCTAAGGCTATACTCGACTATCGTGAACAATACGGTGGTTTTGCAAGCATTAATGAACTGCTGGAGGTTAGTGGCATCGGAGAAAAGACTCTGGAAAAATTTCGAGATCATGTAACTGTATAATCTAGCATTTCTAGTAAGATCTAATCAAAAACTCAATATAGAAAACTGCGTAAGCATACGCAGTTTTCTATTATTATGCGCTAATTTCGTTATATGTATGTA
>JAZPZN010000043.1:0-25642 GCA_045544715.1 Oscillospiraceae bacterium
GAACGACATGGCTACGATCCGACTTATTGAACGTCCCATACGCCCTAAAAGAAAACCTATCCTCAACCTTATGAAAACTATTATCCATTGAACTGTATCCCCTTTTATGAGCGATTGCGCTGCATAACAGAGCCTATCACAAAAAACAGTGCAAATACCACAATATTAACACACACGATGCTTGCACCGCAAGGAGTATCAGCCATATACGATATTGTCATACCTGCGATAAATGTAACGACCGATATTACCGCTGAGCATATCACAACTGACTTAAAGCTCTTGAATACTCTCATTGCACACAGTGCAGGGAAAATTATCAGGCTTGATATCAGCATACTTCCCATTAGGCGCATACCAATAACGATAGTCAGTGCTGTAAGCAGTGCGATAAGCATATTATAAAGCCCCGCATTAGTACCTGTTGCCCTTGCAAAGCTTTCATCAAAGGTAATGGCAAATATCTTTGTATAGAAGAAAATAAACATCGCTATAACTGCTATTGCCAGCACCACGCTTATTACTACATCGCCACTGCTGACTGCGATTATGCTGCCAAACAGATAGCTGTTTATATCAACATTCATTCCCGAAGACATGGATACCGCCATTACACCGATTGCAAGCGCACCTGTCGATATCAAGGCAATAGCAGCATCTCCCTTTATCTTGCTATTTGAAGATAGCCTTAGCAGAATAAACGCTGCAGCTACCACCACCGGAATAGCAACCACCATAGGAGCTACATTCATGACCGTTGCTATCGCCAGAGCGCCAAATCCCACATGCGATAATCCATCGCCTATCATCGAATAACGCTTCAACACCAGCGTAACACCCAACAACGCAGCACAAAGCGACACCAGAATTCCGACAATGAGTGCTCGCAGTAACACGGGGGTAGAAAGCATCTCAGCGAACATATCAACCATTATCGCTGCCCCCTCTCATAAATGCAGATATCTCACTCTCAGCGAACTCCTGCTTAGTACCAAAAAACCATTCCCCCGAGCGCAAGCATAGAATGTGGCTTGCATATTGCATGGCAGCCGCCATATCATGGGTGACCATGATGACTGTAACTCCACTTTTATTGATACCCGAGATGATGCTGTAAAGCTCAGCCGTAACCATGGGATCTAGCCCCGATACAGGCTCGTCAAGAAGAAGAAGCTTTTTTGTGGCACATAATGCCCTTGCAAGCAGCACTCGCTGCTGCTGACCGCCTGAAAGCTCACGATAACTGCGACTACGGATATCCCATATTCCTAGCTTCATCATATTTTCCATCGCCCTAGCCTTCTCCTTTGCGGAGTAAAACGGACGAAAACCACAGCTGTTCAAGCATCCAGACTGTACCACTTCTCCTACGCTTGCAGGAAAGTCTCGCTGTGCCCCTGTCTGCTGCGGCAGATAACCTATCTCGTTGCGCTTTAGCCCATCACCGCATATCACTGCTCCGCCAACGGGCTTTTTAAGTGAAAGCAGCGCCTTTATCAATGTGCTTTTGCCGCTGCCGTTCTCACCAACTATGCATAGATAGTTTCCGCTGTTCACTTCAAAACTCATATTACTGATGACCGTCATATTTTCATAAGAGAGGGTCAGATCTTGTGTCTTTATCAGTGCCATTTCGTCCTCATTCCAATGCTATTTTCAAATTTTTGTAGTTCTTATCCATTAACGATACATAAGTTTCACCTGCAGCAAAATCATCAGCTGTGATGTTATGGCAGGCATGGAACTCTGCTGTAGGCAGACCTGTATCGGTCGCCAGAGTATCCGCTATCCTTTTATCGGAAAGCTCAATGTAAAATACAGTTTTCACAACATCATCACCTGACAGCTTTTCAAGCAGGAAAGAAATAGTCTGCGCTGAGGGTTCAACATTGCTTCCACACCCAGGGAAAGCGGCATAATAATTGAGCCCATACTCTTTAAAGAAATACAACAAGGGGAAACGATCACCGAATACAAAATAGCGATCTTCATCAGAAAGCAGCTCTGTAAAACGTACATCAAGATCGTTTATCAGTGCGATGTACGCATCAGCGTTGGCATTGTAGATATCAGCATTGCTTTCATACAGCTCTATCGCCTTCTCTCTGACAGCATCAACGATAGCTGCTGCGTTTTTAGGCGATGTCCAGATATGCTCGTCATATTCTTCAGAATGCTCCTCATGAACTTCATCGGTACATTCTGCATCATGCTCATGGGAATGCTCCATTCCTTCCACATATTCCTCCTCATGCACCTCTACAATATCCATCATACGCAGAGTGTTTATATCATCAACTCCATCAAGTATGCTGCTCACCCACCGGTCGCTTTCACCGCCGTTGTATATAAAAAGATCACAGCTGTTTATCTTGACGATATCCTTTGCAGAGGGATCATAAGTATGGCTCTCAGTGCCGGGCTTCAACAATAATGTAATATCAGCGTCCTTGCCATCCTCTCCAAATACCTGTCTTGCAAAATCATAGGCGGGATAATTGGTGACAACTATCTGAGGACGGTCACCTGCAGCTTCTCCACCATCGCTTACAGCACATCCGCTCAAAAGCAATGCTGCCATCGTAATAAACGCAAATAACTTTTTCATTTTATACCTCCCTGTCGCAATCACCGCAAAGCCCATAAATAACGGTCTTTCCGATATCCACTGTAAAATCATGGCTTGCTTCGATATGCTTCTTCATATCTGACATAAAGCTACAATCCATGTGGATTAACTTCTGACACCGTTCACACCTCAAATGAAAATGGCTTTTGCACTGCTCGCTCTCACTGAGCTGATAACTTGCCCCTCCACCGTCACCGGTGTATCGTTTCAAAACTCCCTGCTTTGCTAGCTTTGAGAGCGTGCGATAAACTGTAGCCTCACCGACAGATATCTCGCCACTGTGTATCAGCTCTTTGGCGGTAAAACAACCATCCCTGTGACGGGAAAAAAACTCAACTATCTCGTCACGCTGCTTTGTATTATAAGTATTGTGATCCATATAATCGTTCCTCACAAATTGATTTTGATTGTCACTATCAATTTGATATTATATCATACTATATAAAAAATTGCAAGGGGTTTTGGTCAACATTTACAGTAATTGTGAAAGTTCGTCACAAAATTAACTCTTTTTCGGTTTTGATATTGCATTTTTCAGTCGAAAGTTGTATAATGATTGTATACATGTGCCGCAGAAGCAGTGCACAAAAAAATCACAAATTTCGGAGGACATAAAAAATGGCAGAAATTCTTATCGAAACATCCGCACGTCATGCTCACGTTACACAGGAGACACTTGAGATCCTGTTCGGCAAGGGACACGAGCTCACCAAGAAGAAGGATCTTTCCCAGCCCGGTCAGTATGCTTGTGAGGAGCGCATCACCGTTGTAGGCCCCAAGAAGGAGCTTGCTAATGTATCTATCCTCGGCCCTGTTCGCCCTGCTGATCAGGTTGAGCTTTCCGCTACCGACGCTCGTTCTATCGGCCTCGGCATCGATGTTCGTGAGAGCGGCGATGTTGCTAATACTCCCGGATGTATCCTGAGAGGCCCCTGCGGTGAAGTAGAGATCAAGGAGGGTGTTATCGTAGCTAAGCGTCACATCCACATGATCCCCGAGACTGCTGAGAAGCTCGGTATCAACAACAAGGATATCGTTTGGGTAAAGTGCACCACCAACGGCAGAACTGCTATTCTCGGTGATGTTGTAGTAAGAGTTAGCGACAAGTTTGCTGACGCTATGCACATCGACACCGACGAGAGCAACGCTATCGGCGCTACTCCCAACATGATGGGCGAGATCATCAAGAGCCTGTAATCTTGAATTACATAAGTATGAGCCGAGTTTTAAACTCGGCTCTGTTTTTATTTAATAGTAACATTGAGATTTACTTTTCGTGCCTTCTGTTCTTTTCATAAAGAAATATATTTACTCCAGAAAGAATTGCATTTACAACTGTCAAAATAACATAGCTAACTTCCAAAGTGTTTATTGCCTGAATTAACCAAACTATGGCGCCTACTAAAAACGCAATAGATGCGATAAGGGACATTATTTTGAAATTACTTTTTTTGATTTCCAATGCTTTATTCGCTTCTTTTAAACGAGGAATATCGTTGTCACTTGTATAATCCTCATTTAAAAGATAGTCTGCAGTTACATTAAAAAGCTTGCTTAACTGAAGAATATTATTTGCATCAGGTAGTGCGGTTCCATTTTCCCAACGACTTATTGCCTGCCGTGATACATTCATTCTCTCCGCAAATTCTTCTTGTGACCATCCATTTTCTTTCCGAAGCTTAATGATTTTCTCTTGTAGTTTCATAACGAGATCCTCCTATTTGGATTTTGTAATTTTATTATATCGTAATACACCTGCAAACGCAACCACATTAACTTTACAATTTCGCAACAACACTTTACATCTCGATAAATCCTTATTTTTATATCTCAATATAATATATCCACAGAAAAAAGCAGCCGCCTTTGACATACATCAAAAGCGGCACTGTATTTAATTTATCAGCCGTTGTTCTGAGCGGCTCTCTTAGCCTCTATGTCAGCGAGAGCGTCCTTGCGGGAAAGATTGATCCTGCCCTGCTGGTCGATCTCCATTACCTTAACGATGATCTCATCGCCGATGGATACGACATCCTCTACCTTCTCAACACGACGGTTCTCCAGCTTGGAGATGTGAACCATACCGTCCTTGCCGGGAGCGATCTCAACGAATGCGCCGAAGTTCATAATGCGAACTACCTTGCCCTTGTAGATAGCACCGATCTCAGGAGGATTAACGATAGTGCCGATAACCTGTACGCAGGCATTAGCCTTCTCGAGATCCTGACCGCAGATGAATACATTACCATCATCGTCGATGTCGATCTTGCACTCGAAGTCAGCACTGAGCTTCTGGATGATCTTTCCGCCCTTACCGATAACCTCAGCGATCTTGTCAACAGGAACCTTAGTGCCAACCATCTTGGGAGCATACTTACCAACTTCCTTGCGAGGCTCAGGAATAGCCTTGAGCATTATCTCATCAAGGATGTAGTTTCTTGCAGTGTGAGTTGTCTCAATAGCCTGACGGATGATCTCAGGTGTAAGACCGTCGATCTTGAGATCCATCTGGATAGCTGTAATACCATCGTGAGTACCTGCTACCTTGAAGTCCATATCGCCGAAGAAGTCCTCAACGCCCTGAATATCGATCATTGTATCCCATCTGTCACCCTCGGTGATAAGACCGCAGGAGATACCTGCAACTGGCTTCTTGATCGGAACACCTGCGTCCATAAGAGCAAGTGTAGAGCCACAGATAGAGCCCTGAGAGGTAGAACCGTTGGAGGAAAGAACCTCAGAAACAAGTCTGATAGCATAGGGGAACTCCTCAACAGAGGGAATTACAGGAACGAGCGCACGCTCAGCCAGCGCACCATGACCGATCTCACGACGGCCTGGGCCTCTGCTTGCCTTAGTCTCGCCTACGGAGTAAGCAGGGAAGTTGTAATGGTGCATATAACGCTTGCCATCTTCCTCGTCGAGACCCTCAAGCTTCTGAGAATCGCTTACAGGACCGAGAGTAGCAATAGTCATAACCTGTGTCTGACCTCTTGTAAACAGACCGGAGCCGTGTACTCTGGGGAGTACGCCAACCTCAGCAGCGAGAGGACGGATCTCGTCCATTCTTCTGCCGTCAACACGCTTGCCCTCGTCCAGCAGCCAGCGACGAACTACAAACTTCTGAAGCTTGTAAATGCACTCGTCAATCATGCCGATCTTCTCGGGATACTGCTCGTCGAACTTAGCGTGGATATCATCAACGATGGGGGCGAGACGCTCCTCACGAATGTTCTTGTCATCGGTATCAAGAGCATATCTTACACGCTCGATAGCGAAATCAGAGATAGCGTCGAACATATCATGGTCAACTTCCTGAGACTCGAAAGCGAACTTGGGCTTGCCGATCTGAGCCTGAATATCCTTGATGAAGGGGATAAGGCTTGTGGTGATCTCCTTATGACCTGCCATAATAGCCTCGATCATCTTCTCATCGGGAACCTCATTAGCACCAGCCTCGATCATTACTACCTTCTTCTCGGAGGAAGCAACTGTCAGAGTGAGGTCTGTCTTGGCTCTCTGCTCGAGTGTGGGCATCATTACGATCTCGCCGTCAACAAGACCTACAGAAACACCGCCGATAGGGCCGTTCCAGGGAATATCGGAAATAGATACAGCAATGGAAGCACCGATCATACCGAGGATCTCAGGAGAAGCGTCGGGATCAACAGCAAGAACTGTCATTGTGATAGCCACATCGTTTCTCATATCCTTAGGGAACAGAGGACGCATAGGACGGTCAACCACACGAGAGGTCAGGATAGCCTTCTCAGAGGGTCTACCCTCTCTCTTGAGAAAGCCACCGGGGATCTTACCTACGGAGTAAAGTCTCTCTTCATAATCAACTGCCAAAGGGAAGAAATCAACACCATCTCTGGGCTTAGCGGAAGCGGTAACGTTTACCATAACAACGGTCTCTCCGTACTTTACCCAGCAGGAGCCGTTTGCAAGACCACATACCTTGCCTGTCTCAACAGTAAGCTCTCTGCCTGCGAACATGGTCTTAAAAACTCTGTAATTTTCGAACATAATTCTTATTTCCTTTCGTTTTTTTCATCAGCACTGTTTAGCAATAAACTCAACGCAGATACCTGCTCCACGCTCAGTTTAATGCTAACATCAGTGCTGTAAATTCCGTTGTAAAAAGGGCAGAACTGTTCTTTATCAGCCCAGCGCTGCCCCTAGTTACATAATTACCCGAATTACTTACGGATGCCCAGCTTAGCGATGATTGCTCTGTAACGCTCGATATCCTTCTTCTGGAGGTAGTTGAGCAGATTTCTTCTGCGACCAACCATCTTCAGCAGACCACGACGGGAGTGGTGATCCTTCTGATGAACCTTGATGTGCTCAGTCAGGTCGTTGATTCTCTTGGTGAGGATAGCGATCTGTACCTCGGGAGAACCTGTGTCGTTAGCGGAAAGGCGGTTAGCCTCGATAACGGCTGTCTTTTCTTCTTTTCTTAACATAAAAACACCTCATTAAAATTTATTCCGAAAGCGTAGCAAAGGGATACGGTGTGTCTCCAACGGAGCAAGATCCACGATCCACGCAAACGGTATGGCTGTGTTGAACACAACATAGGTATTATAACATATAAAAATCGTTTTGTAAAGGGGTTTTTTAGAAAAAAGTTTCACTTTTATTATGATTTTGCGTTATCGCAACCCATGCCTGTGAGAACACAATAACGGGACAGATCGCTCTGCCCCGTTGCGTATTACTTGTTAAGACCCTCTACCAGTGCCTTTGTATCACGTGCGATAAGCAGCTCCTCATTTGTGGGAACTACCCATACTTCTACCTTAGAGTCGGGAGCGGAGATCTTAGCCAGCTTGCCACGCAGACCTGCATTTGCAGCATCGTCGAGCTTGATGCCAAGCACCTCCATATTGTGGCATACATCAGCACGCAGATCATCGGAGTTCTCACCGATACCGCCTGTGAACAGGACAGCGTCAAGACCATTCATAGCAGCAGCATAAGAGCCGATGTACTTCTTGATCTCATAGCGGAGCATCTCGCCTGCGAGGATAGCTCTCTTGTTGCCCTCAGCTGCAGCAGCAGAGATATCTCTGTTATCGCTGGAGATACCGGAAATGCCGAGGAAGCCGGACTTCTTGTTGAGGTAGTTGCTCATCTCAGAGGGAGTCATGCCCATCTTGTCAGCTACGAATGTAACAGCAGAGGGGTCAACGCAGCCGCTGCGTGTACCCATGATCACACCATCCAGAGGAGTGAAGCCCATGGATGTATCAACAGACTTGCCGCCATCAACAGCAGTAATGGAAGAACCGTTGCCGAGGTGGCAGGAAACGATCTTAAGATCCTTGATATCCTTGCCCATAGCCTCTGCGAGAGCAGCGGATACGAAACGGTGGGATGTGCCGTGGAAGCCGTATTTTCTTACGTGATACTTCTCATAGCACTCGTAGGGCATACCGAACATAAATGCCTTCTCGGGCATTGTCTGGTGGAATGCTGTATCGAATACAACTACCTGAGGGGTTGTCTCGGGAATTACCTTCTTGCAAGCCCAGAGAGCGAGAGCGTGGGGGTGGTTATGTACGGGAGCGAGCTCAGCAAGATCGTCGATCTGCTGGATAACTTCATCAGTAACGAGAGTTGTCTTATCGAAGATCTCAGCGCCCTGCACGATACGGTGACCTACTGCGGAAACCTCGCTCATGCTGTCGAGCACCTTGGCGTCACCTGTTGTGAGTACCTCTACCAGCTTCTCAAAAGCCTCTGTATGTGTGGGGAATGTGCAATCCATATCGACAGTTGCGCCGTTGAATGCAGTATGCTTGATGTGACCGTGGATACCGATACGGTCGCAGTTGCCCTTAGCGATAACGCTCTCATCCTCCATGTTGATGAGCTGATACTTCAGTGAGGAGCTGCCTGCGTTGATAACAAGAATCTTCATTGTAATACTTTCCTTTCAAGTGTAATTTGCCGCCAAATGTTCAGCGGCACAGTCCAAATTATATTCTATACCTTTTTGTCGAAAAAATCAACCCCTTTTCGCAGGAATTGATAAAATTTTGTTAATATTATTGATTTATTGTGGGATTTAGTGTACAATTAATATAGTTATATCAAGGAGATCTTTTATGGAACTAAAAATCAAACACTTTTCCGAGCTCACCACCAATGAGCTCTACAGGATAATCCAAGCTCGTATTGCAATCTTTGTTATCGAGCAGACCTGCCCCTATCAGGAGCTTGACAACAAAGACCTTGATGCCTGGCACGTCTGGTATGAGGATGAAGACGGCATAGCCGCCTACTGCCGTGTGCTTGACAAGGGCGTATCCTATGAGAACGAAGGCTCTATCGGGCGAGTTATCACCGTCAAGCGTGGCTGCGGTCTTGGCTATAAGGTGATGATGGAGGCTATCCGAGTGGCGGAGGAGAAATACTCTCAGACCTCCCTCAGGATAAGCGCCCAGCAATACGCCCAGGGATTTTACGAAAAATGCGGCTTCGTCCGTGTTTCAGAGTCTTATCTTGAGGACGATATCCCCCATGTGCAGATGCTGAGAACGGAGGAAAATTAAATATGCACACATGGAGCAAGATCAGAGCAAAACTTGAGAACGATCATCTTACACCTGCCTTGCGTGGCCGCATTCAATATTTTGCAACCACCTACAGTAAATGCCCCGACCACGAGGGGCGTGCAGCGGTGCGTCTGGATGGCAAAGAAATACTTAAAAGCAGCTATTATCAAATGATGATAGCACATAGCCGTGAATTTCATAAACTTTACGATAATTCAGAGCACAGTTACAGCGAATGCTGGAAACAAGCCTTTAATGAAACCGTAAATGCTGGTGAGTTTGACCAGCGAGTTTTCTATGCTGCTTTTCAAGAGTTTGACAATCAAAATATTGACCTTAGCCTAAATAGTCAAAACCCTGTCGTGAGATTGTTCGCAATCCTTGACCGCAGAGTAGGTAAACGCAAGCTGATATCACTAAAAGATAAAATGAACAATGAGCCAAATTGGCTTAAAGCATTTTTCCTTTTGCGACTAGAAGCAGAAGGCATTACACACAGTGGGGTGAGCCTATGAAAAGAAGATATCCCGCAGCATTCTTCATTCTGGGTCTTTTTCAGAATATGATACGCTATTTTCTGCTTGCGCTTATCGCAGTGATACTGATAATCATCGGCGCTGTCTGCAAGAATATCTGCCTGTACATCGGACTTGGAGTGCTTGCACTTTATTTTCTACTCTGCCTTATAGAGCAGATCATCCTCAGGCGCACAGCACTAAAACAATCAGGAAATCCTGCATTCGATGAGATAATGGATGTTATCCTCGGCGGCGGAAGCCGTGAGGATATCGATAATGCGATAAACAAGCACGCTGTAAGGGTAGAGCCCGAAAGCGATGAAGCGGATGATTGAGGAGAAAGATATGAAAACAGCAGCAGTAATATGCGAATACAACCCGTTCCACTACGGACATAAATATCAGCTTGACGAAACACGAAAGCTGGGTGCGACCCACATAGTCGCCGTGATGAGCGGAAACTTCACTCAGCGTGGCGATGTCGCTATATTCGATAAATATGCGAGAGCGAAAGCAGCGCTGGAAAACGGCGTTGACCTGGTGCTGGAGCTTCCTACGAAATACAGCCTTGCCGCTGCGGAGGAATTTGCACGGGGCGCAGTAGGAATCATCAACGCTCTCGGATGCGTTGATATGCTGTCATTCGGGTCGGAATGCGGCGACATTGCCGCTCTGAAAGAAGCCGCAGGCGCAAGCGATTATGCCATCCACACTGACTTTTTCAGCGAGCTTATGAGAAAAGGCTCGGCATTCCCTGCAGCGCTGGCACAGACCGTTAAGGAATACTACACCGATGATGTTTACGAGGTCCTCTCCTCCCCCAACAACACGCTGGCGGTGGAATACATCAAGGCGCTCGACGACATCGGCAGCCCTGTTGAGCCTGTCACTGTTCAGCGCTTCGGCGCAGACCACGACAGCGACGAAGAGGGCGAAAGGTTCGCCAGTGCGTCGCTCATCAGAAAGAAGATACTGGGCGGTGAGGACTACTTAAAGCTTGCCCCCGTGATTACTGAGCCTGCCGCAGATATCCGCAGGCTTGAAGCTGCGATACTCGCAAAGCTGCGCATGATGAAGCCATCTGAGTTCGAGAGCGTCTATGATGCGGCTCAGGGACTTGGAGAGCGGCTGTACAAGGCAGTGCGCCGTGCAGGGTCGCTGGATGAACTATATTTTCTTGCAAAGACAAAGCGATACACGCTTGCAAGGATACGACGTGCAGTACTATGCGGCTTCCTAGATATAGATAAAAAAATGTTGCATGAAAAGCCTGCATATATCCGCATCCTCGGCATGAACGAAAAGGGCAGAGAAATACTTGCCGCTGCACAGTGCCCTCTGCCGATCGACACCTCACTCAAAAGCCTTATGAAACAGAGCAGAGAAGCTCACCGTCAGGGCGCATTCGAGGAGCGCTGCGGAGATATCTACTCCCTCGCCTTTGAAAAAGCAAGGCCCTGCGGATATGAATTTACCGCAAAGCCTGTAATTTTACCATAAACACAACATACAATATTGGAGGACGCAAAAATGACCAACATCAAAGAAATAAACTACAATAGCTTTGGAAGATGCCTTGAGATAAGTAACGCCACCGCAACCCTTGTTGTTACGCTGGACTTAGGCCCCCGTATTATCTCCTATCATCTCAACGGAAAGGATAACATACTTTTTGAGGACAACGAGCGAGTATTTTTCGAGAACGGCGAGTCCTTTAAAGAGTATTTCGGCGAGGATAAAACATGGTATATTTACGGCGGTCACCGCCTCTGGAGCAGTCCCGAAAGTATGCCACACAGCTATGTTCCCGATAACGAGCCTGTTGAGTATTCTATCCTTGACGGCGGCGAACAGAAGGGTGTATGCCTCACCCCTCCTGCTACAAGGACAGGTCAGCAACACACGATCGTTATATGGATGGACAATGAAAGCTCCAGAGTTCAGGTGATCCACAACATCAAAAATGTTTCGGGTGCTATCGTTACCCTTGCTCCGTGGCCTATGACAGTATGCAGCGCAGGCGGTGTGGAGATATTCCCCCAGAGTGCTAAGGACAACGGATTGCTTTCAAATCGTCGCAACGTATTCTGGAGCTATTCCGACATCAACGACCCTCGTTTCTTCCTCTGCAACAAGTATGGAACACTAAAACAGGTTCAAGGCTCAGAGGGCAAGTTCAAGATAGGCATGAACAATGAGGACGGCTGGGCTGCCTACATCAACAAGGAGCAGATATTCCTCAAAAATTTTGAAATGAACATCGATGGTGAGTATCCCGATTTCGGTTGCAATTTTGAGACCTTCACTAATGGCATCTTCCTCGAGTGCGAAAGCCTCGGCGAGCTGAAGACCCTCAAAAACGGACAAACCACCAGTATGGTAGAGGAATGGGAGCTCATTCCCTGCAGCGACACCTTCGATTGCAGAAATGAAGCCAGTATCGATGAATTTGTAAAAAAATATGACCTGCGTAACAAGCCCTCTACAAACTGGGCTAGACCTGCGGCACACACAATTATCAAGCACGATTGACCCAATAACATACAAGGAGCATTTATGACCCTTTACAACTCGCTTCGTGAGAAGCACAAAAAATTCATATATCGCAGCTATGAGTTCAGCAAAGAGAGCGAGAATTCTATCCTGCGCTTTCATTTTTCAATAGATGAATACAACTTCTATCCGCAGTGGACATTCCCCTTTGACATCCCTGAAAACAGCAATAGAGAGCTTGTTGACGAAATTGCATTCTCCCTCGGCATGGCGGAGCTCGTTTCCTACTGGAAGTGCGCCTGCTGCCCCGAGGTTGAGGTGCACTGCGGCTATCTCTCTGAGTGGCAGAAAAACTGGTGGAAAAAGCTTTATTTCAACGGGCTTGGAGAGTTCTTCTACCGTAACGAAATTACACCCGACTTTGAGGATTTCATGCACATTTCCGCTGTCGGTACACAGACAACAGGCTCGAGCTCTAAAAAACCGATGGGCGCAAACGTAATACTTGTACCTATCGGCGGCGGCAAGGACAGCGTTGTATCCGTCGAGCTGCTGAAAAGTATCAATGCAGATATATTCCCTTACATCATTAATCCGAGAGGTGCTACACTCGGCTGTGTTGAGGCAGCAGGCATCCCCACTGAAAAGATCGTTGGTGTACGCCGCACTATCGATAAGACCTTGCTGGAGCTCAACAAGCTGGGATACCTAAACGGGCATACACCGTTCTCAGCGGTGGTAGCATTTTCAGCAGAGCTATTTGCGGCAATAAAGGGGCTGAGATACATCGCCCTATCCAACGAGAGCAGCGCAAATGAAGCATATGTTGACGGCACCGATATAAATCACCAGTACAGCAAATCCACCGAGTTTGAGCGTGATTTCAGAGCATACTGCGAGCATATCTTCGGCAGTATATCAAAAGATAACTATCCCGAGTATTTCAGTCTGTTGCGCCCCTGGAGCGAGTGGCAGATAGCACGAGAATTTGTGAAGCACCCTCAGTATTTCAGCGTATTCCAAAGCTGCAACCTCGGCAGCAAGACCGATGTATGGTGCGGCGAATGCGCAAAGTGCCTTTATGTATATATCCTGTTAAGTGCATTCCTTGATGACGAGGTACTGGTAAAGATATTTGGCTGTAATATGCTTGAAAAAGTGCACCTTTCCGATATGTTCGACGGACTGGTACTGGATGGAGAAGATAAGCCCTTTGAATGCGTTGGCACTCGTGACGAGATAAGACTCTCGCTAGAGATGGCGCTGAAGCGCCGTGGGGCTAATGCACCTGCACTGCTCAGACGCTACGCAGGTTATAAGGAGATCGGCGGCTTCGTAATTCCTGACCTGACATCATTCTTCGATGAGGATAATTTTGTTCCTGCGAAGTTCATACATCTTCTGAAGGGGGAATAATACATGGAATATAGCATTTTTAAGCCAATTTTTGATGGCAAGCGCTGCGCTATACTCGGTTATGGCAGAGAGGGCAAAGTGTGGCTGAACATACTGAAAAAGCTCGACTGCTGCGCTGAGATTGCCATTGCTGATATGAATGATATTACTGCCGACGGAGTAACTCTCCTCTGCGGCGAGGATTACCTCGAAAAGGCAAAAGAATACGATCTTTTACTGCAATCCCCCGGTGTCATAATCAAAGACAGACTGACATCTGAGGAAAAAGCCAAGATACTCACCCAAACGGAGCTTCTCCTGAAAACAAAGCCTTGCAAGATCATCGGAATAACTGGCACAAAAGGTAAAAGCACCACATCCTCTCTCACCTACCATTTTCTCAAAAACTGCGGCGTTGATGCCATGCTCATCGGCAACATCGGTGTGCCACCGTTGGAGCGATTTGAAGAGATGCAGCCCGATACAGTGGCAGTGTGTGAGCTCTCATGCCATCAGCTCGAATTTGTTAAACACTCCCCCGATGTTGCAGTGCTGCTGAATGTATTTCCAGAGCATCTTGACCACTACACGGGCTTTGATGCTTACAAGGCTGCAAAGGAAAACATCGTGCGCTATCAAAACGAATGTGACACAGCTATCATTAATATTGACTGCATACCCGACAAGTGCGGCGGCAAAGTAATTACTGCTTCATTCGGAGGAAATGCTGAGATAATGACCGATGGCGGAGATATAATACTCCCTACTCGTACTTTAACTGATTCTGAAATAAGCACAAAGCTTAGGGGCAAGCACAATCATTACAACATTGCAGTAGCGCTAGCAGCGGCTCAGGCGGCTGTAGGCGCTGATATAGAACGCTGCCTCGCCTCCCTCCCCGAATTCGCAGGACTGGAGCATAGACTTGAATATGTGACCGCAATTGATGGTGTGGAATACATCAACGACAGCATCTGTACTATTCCCGAGGCTGCTATCGCCGCAGTAGACGCTGTTGGAGGCTGCGATGTGCTTATCATCGGTGGCATGGATAGAAACATTCCCTACACAAAGCTGACAGAGTTTTTGAATACAGGTGCAGTTGATAATGTAATACTCCTCCCCGACAGCGGCTGGCGCATCGCAACTAGTCTTGATAATGAGAAAATGAATATCGTTAAAGCAAAAGACCTCGCTGATGCTGTAACACTGGCACACGGTCGTGCCAAAAAGTGCGTTCTGCTCAGCCCTGCAGCAGCAAGCTATGGCTTCTACAAAAATTTCGAGGAGCGAGGCAGGCATTTCAAAGAGCTCGTAAAAGCATTGACTAGCTAATAAATCGACCCGTGAAGATACACTTCCTTCACGGGTCTGTTTGTTTATGAATCTAAATTCCCCATTCGCACCATTTTCACCAGTGGCACCCATTCATCCTCGATCATTTTCTCGCCATTGAGCTCAAAGCCATGCTTTTGATAGAAGGCGATCCCACGAGTATTATATTCAAGTGCCCATAGAAAAGAAGCATGGCGTGTATTAACAGCAAATTCTAGCAAATCTGCGCCGATTCCTTTGCTTTGAAACTGCGGTTCAACATAAAGCTTCTCGATCTCATCGCCATTTATACGAATTATTCCTTTCACAACACCATCATCAAATACAAATGTGTTTTGTAATGCTTGAGAGCCTTCAGTGTACTCATGCGCCATTTCTACAACATTGAGCTCTCCAAAATAGTATTGATCATTTAGAAAAAATGGGTAAAAATTGACACGATAATTTGCTATTATTATCTCAGCAATGCGAGACGCATCAGATGCTTGTGCTTGTCTTATACAATTCATCTTTTCCTCCGAAAAATCTGTTTCCCTATTTTGCATCATCAAACTATTATATCGCAAAACTCCGCCCATGATTTTATCAAAGGCGGAGTATCGTTTATTCAGCCTTAACAGACTTTTTACCTGTAAGATACTTTATCAGCAGCAGAGCACCAACAGTAAGTGCTGCACCGATAACAAGGCATATAATAGGGTTGCGAATAAAGCTTGCAACAACATACATCACAAACTATATTGCAGCAACTACCATGGCATAGGGAAGCTGTGTAGTAACATGCTTTACATGGTCGCACTTTGCACCAGCGGATGCCATGATCGTAGTATCGGAAATAGGTGAACAATGATCGCCGCAAACAGAGCCAGCCATACACGCAGATATCGAAATTACCATCATTGTATGGTCGATGCTCTGGAATACACTAACTACAATAGGGATAAGGATGCCAAACGTTCCCCAGGATGTGCCTGTTGCAAAAGCGATAAGTGCAGCAATAACAAAGATGATTGCAGGCAGCAGGAACTGCAGATCAACAACATAATGCTTAACAACATTCTCAACGAACACAGCAGCACCAAGACTATCTGTCATTGCTTTCAACGTCCATGCGAAGGTGAGGATAAGGATAGCAGGCACCATGGATTTGAAACCCTGAGGCAAGCAGTCCATACAATCCTTAAATGTAATTACACGTCTTAAGAGATAAACGATAATGGTCAAAAGAAATGCTATCAGCGAACCGATAACAAGACCTAGCGAAGCAGAACAATCCGAAAATGCAGTGATGATATCCTTACCATCGAAAAAACCACCTGTGTAGATAAGGCCGAATATGCAGCAGATAATAAGTGTTACTATCGGGAAAACAAGGTCAAATACCTTACCATTGCCACCCACATCTTCGCCATCAATAGAGGCAGACTTATCTTCACTAGCGTCCTCACCTGATACGATCATATTTTCATAGCGCACCATGGGGCCAAAATCGATTTTAAATAGAATTACACCAATAACAAACAAAAGTGTCAAAAGCGCATAATAGTTGTATGGAATAGCACTGCAGAACAGCGTAAAACCGTCCTCGCCCTCCACAAAACCTGCAACCGCAGCCGCCCAAGAGGATATAGGCGCAATTATACACACGGGAGCAGCAGTAGCATCGATAAGATATGAAAGCTTTGCAGAAGATACTCTATGCTTAGTGGCAACAGGCTTCATTACACTTCCAACAGTGAGACAATTAAAGTAATCATCAATGAATATCAGCACTCCTAAAATAACAGTTGCAATCTGAGCGCCAACCCTGCTTTTTATATGGACTTTTGCCCATTCTCCGAAAGCAGCAGAGCCACCAGCCTTATTCATCAGACAGACCATAGTACCAAGAATGACAAGGAAAATAAGTATCCCCACATTGTACGGATCAGAAAGAACTTTGATAAATCCCTCATTTATCATATGTGTCATAGTAATCTCAGGATTAAAACCAGCGAAGAACAGCGCACCTATAAGAATACCAAGAAAAAGCGAGCTGTAGACCTCCTTTGTAATAAGCGCCAGCACAATAGCAACCAGCGCAGGCACTAAAGCCCAGAACGTTGCATACATAATTAAACATCCTTTCAGACTAGAATTATATATAGTTTATCAAATCTCACTAATATTGTCAAGCATGTAGATGTTTTTCGTTAAAAACAAACAAAAACTCCCACAGATCTTTGACTGTGGGAGTTTGTATTACTCGGCAGGCTTCAGCTCCGACACCATTTTTGATAGCAAACGGGCGATCTCATCTACCTCTTCAGCACTATTCTCAAGATCGTTGCTGATCTTATACGCTGAATGGAAACAACCCTGAATGATGAATGTAAGAATAACATTGTTCCGCTTTGTATCAAACTGGGGGTAGTTCTGCAAAAGTATAGTGCGGATTCGTTTTTCAATCTTAATTGAATATTGCTGACTACGGCTTCCTGAAAACATCTGCTTAAGCTGATCACTATGAGCAAGAATAGCCTTTAATATCTCTGTAGCATTGGCTTGAGGATTATCAAAAAATCTATCAAGCACTTTAAGATTAATCAGAATCTCGTCTATCATATTGTCCTCGATCTCATCGGACAACATGAAAATATCAGAATAATGCAAATAGAATGTTGCCTTATTGATATTTGCAAGCTTTGTAAGTTCAGTTACAGTGATCTTTTCGATCGGTTTTGATTTGCGCAGTTCAACGAAAGCCTCCTTAATTGCAGCCTTCGTACGCTGAATACGTAGATCCATATTTCCTCCGTTTGTTTTTATAAATGTGCTGTTGAAGTTAAAAAAATACATGATAAATCATTTTACTAACACTAATATATATTATATATTAAAAATCAACACTTGTCAATAAGTTTTTGAGAAAATTCAGCAATTTACTAGAGAAAAGCAACATATTTCATAAATTGTAGTTTATTAGACATTGTGGATAACAGGGCTTGACAAACACAATATATTGTGCTATTATATTAATACATACATACGGAGGTGATAGTGTATGATCAAAACAACAGTAACTGGCGGCACACTGCCACAAGCAGAAATCGACTATTATGTAGACAGAGCGCAAAAGCTATATCCTGACAAAGTAATCACTGCAATCGAATTTGAAGTTGACGGTGACTATGTTAACTGCGCATACCACTTTCAGTCTAAGCCATTTGAGCGTATTCGCCGTATAACAGGATATCTTGTCGGTACACTGGATCGATTCAATGATGCAAAACGTGCTGAGGAAAGTGACAGAGTAAAACATAGCTTTAACTAACAAATGCGGAGCACAAGCTGCTCCGCATTTTTCCTATCTGTATAACATAAAGCCTCCCTTTCGGGAGGCTTTGAAAATGAATTAACCCTTTACAGCACCCAAAGTTACACCGCCAACGATGAACTTAGAGAGACAGAAATAAACGATCATTACAGGCAGAATGGAGATAGTAATTACCATGTAAATATGACCCATAGAAATGGACGCAAAGTCCTTACAACGCCACATATATACCATGATAGGAAGTGTCTTCATCTGAGCCTTAGTAATCAGCAGGTTAGGTGTGAAGTAGTTGTTCCAGCTTGATACAAATGTGAAGATACCCTGTACCGCCATTGCAGGCTTCAGAATTGGCAGAATAATAGAGTTGAATGTTCTGAACTCATTTGCACCATCAATACGAGCAGCCTCTACAATATCAAGAGGGAGCGAGCTATCCATATATTGCTTCATGAAGAAGAATACTGTAGGAGCAGCAATTGCAGGAATAATAAGGGGAATGAGATTATCTGTCAGCTTCCATGTTCTCATCATATCTACGAAACCAAGCGCAGTTACCTGAGTTGGGATAGTCATGATAAGCAGAATAAAGTTGAACGCAAACTTTCTACCCTTAAAGTCGTAAACGTGCAGACCATATGCTGTCATTGCAGAGAAATAAACAGAGCAGAAAACTGTTCCAATAGAAACTACAGCACTGTTGATGAAACCTCTCCACAGAGGAATATTAGCATCATTGAATACAGCCTGAAGATTTGCAATAAGGTCGCCCCCAGGAAGAATGGAGAAACCACTCTTCTGAATCTCAATATGTGAACGTGTGCAGTTGATCAGCATAATATAGAAGAAGAACAAGCACAGGATACACATCAGAATGAGGCAAACATAAGCAACAACTCGTCTTAATGTGAGAACTATCTTTCTCTCGTTGGTTACAACATCATAATTTCCAGCCATTGCTTACACCCCCTTCTTCTCAATAGTAGCAACCTTCTTAGGCTTCTTGCTAGAGAAGGACTTTGCACCACCAAGATTTCTATCGGTAAAGAAATAGTATACAAGCAAGCTGAACGCTGCACATACAATAAACAGGATAACGGAAATAGCACCCGCTGCACCATAGTTCTTGGAGTACAGGTTGTCGTTAAGATACATAATAAGAGTCTTTGTGGTATTGTTAGGTCCACCAACACCTCTTGTAATAACCTGAGGTACATCGAACATCTGCAGACCACCTACCAGAGATGTGATAAACACATAAACCATGATAGGACGGATAAGAGGCATTGTTATCTTCCAGAAGATCTGGTTAGGAGTACAACCATCAATATCAGCTGCCTCGATAAGTGACTCATCAACACCCATCATTGCAGCCATCAGCAGAATTGTGGTGTTACCAAACCACATCAAGAAGTTCATGAATGCAATAATACCACGGGATGACCAGGTACTTGCAAAGAAATCGATCTTTTCTGTAGTAAGACCAAGAGAAAGAAGCATGTTGTTAACAGGAGCTGTCTCAAGGTTGGAGAACAGAGCGAAGATCAGCAGCGAAAACGCAGATGCCATGATAAGATTGGGCATATAAATTATAGACTTGAATACGCTTGTGCACTTCAGATCAAGACGCTTATTTGTAAACCAATAAGCAAAGAGCAGAGACACAGCAAGCTGAGGAATAAAGCCCATCAGCCACATGATAACAGTATTGCTAACCAGTGTCCAAACGGGTATACCCTTTGCGCCGGTAAAGAAGTCTATATAGTTCTGTAAACCGACAAAGTTGGGGCCGATCTGATTAAGACCAGACATATACTTCTCAAAGAAGCTGTAGTAAACTGTAGTCAGCAGAGGCCACAGCTGGAAGATCGCATAAATGATAAAGAAAGGTGCTATAAAGAAATAGCCCCACTTCGCATAGCTAATAGACTTGCGTTTCACAGGATCATCACCATCACTTTCATCTTTTTCTTGGCCAACTCAACATCTGAGCGCCTCAAACGCACCGAGGTCGCTCTAGGTATGTTAATACCTGTTTGTATAAACAAAGTGGCATTAACATACCGGACTGCGGCTTTTACACCGCAGTCCGAAGATGTTAAGTCAGACCTAAATTGCTATTGCTGAATTACTGTGCAGGTCTTACCAGCTCAGGATACTTTGTTGTTGCGTTGGTGTAGAAGTTATTCAGAGCGGTATCGTAATCAACGTTGCCGTCGAAGTAATCCTTGAATGCAGCCTGGAATGTCTCGTTCAGACCCTGGTCGTAAGCAGAGATATTGGACATATCGATCTTCTTAGCGTTCTCTGTGAACAGAGCAACGTGGTTCTGACCACCGAGGAACTCGGAAGCGTATGTAGAGTCAGTAGCGATCTTCTCCATAGCAGCCATGTTGTTGGTGTAGTCCTGAACTGCAGGATCACGAGTAATCTTCTCCATAATCTCGCCGTTGCATGTCAGCTGATACATAATGTCCTTAACGAGGGACTTGTTATCGGTCTCGTAGCCAGCGCAGATCCATGTGCCGCCCCAGTAGTAGGACTGAGGACCGTAGCAAACTGCCCAGTCGCCGAAGCCGCCCTCACCTGCGTTACCGAGCAGTGTGAAGTTGATGCCCCATGTGGAGTAGAAGAAGCCGAATACCTTACCGTCAGCGCCCTGGTCAGCAGCCCAACCCTCAGACCAGAGGGAGTTCTTGTTGTTGTAGCCGTTGTCGGTGTAGGTCTTGGTCTGCTCAACCCATGTCAGGATGTTAGCGTCAATGATGATCTCATTCTTGTCGTTAACCCAAGGAGCAGATACGTTGTTAGAGAAGGTTCTGTATGCATCATCGTAACCGGAGAGCATGAAATAACCAGCATCCTTCATCTTCTTAGCTGTCTCGTCAAACTTGGACCAGTCAGCAACTGCTGCCTGAACCTCGTTAGGATCATCAGTACCGAGAACTGCCTTAGCGATGGAACGTCTGTAAGCGAACAGACCAGGAGCTGCCTGCCAAGAAACTGCCTTCAGGTTGCCGTTAGCATCTGTAGCGATCTCCTTGGTGTAGGTGTACATCTCAGCTGTATCAGCGTCGGTGATACCAACCTCAGATACGGGGAGAGAGTAGTTAGAGTTTACATACTTGTCAGCGTAGTCAGCCTCGATAAGGAAGATATCGATCTTCTCATCAGCAGCTACGTTAGCCTGGTCGAGCAGAGCTGCGTCCAGGGGGATCTGGTAACCGTTATCAGCGTTGGGGTTGATTGTCCATACAACCTTAACATCGCCGATAGAGCCTGTACCGTCATCGTTGTGTGTGTAGCCGGGGTAGAAGCTCTTTACTCTCTGCTGGAACTCATCATTCCAGCACCAGATGTTGAGTACCTTACCCTCTTCAGCTGCAGCGTCGCCTGCATCTGTGGATGTGTCGCCTGCATCAGCAGCAGGAGTAGATGTGCCTGCATCATCAGCAGGAGTGGATGTGCCTGCATCGCTAGTTGTGTCAGTAGAGCAACCAGCGAGAGACAGAACGGTAGCAGATGCGAGCAGAGCTGCTAAAATTCTCTTCTTCATAGGTTTTTTCCTCCCATAAATGGTTTTACTGTCCCGAAGGACCAGTGTAGTAATAATCATCAGTCTGACCCGTGGCATTCTATTCGATAATATCGTCGAATATCACAAGCCCGCCTGATTTCATTTGTAAGTTTATCATAAATTGATTTTATTTTCAAGCCCTTTTTTTGAAGTTTTTTCTTTGCCCTATATCGAAATCGTTTTCAAAATTTACTTTTTGTTGATTATCACAATCAATTTACTTAATAACCTTATTTAGTTATCATCTGGTGTTACTTTCCTAAAATCGCATTTTCAAGGCGATTGTGAGCATTGATTAATTATTTTGCTTTTACAACTAATAACTTGTAACCGTTTTGTAACTAGATTGTAACCTTTGGTTTGTTCAAAATGCCGAAAAATTGACGAAAGCCGATTGTAATCGTTATCAATACTTTTTTTGACCTGATATGGTATGTTTTGATAATGTTTTTCCCAACAAATTATGTATTCTTTTCTTTATTTTTGATCGATTTCAACATAATTTTTTTACTGTTTTTGATGCTTTTTTAATATGAAATACGCTTATTGAAAACGTATTTTATTCTCTCTATATTTATTATTATAGTATAAAGTAATATACAAAAGACCCCCTACAATTGCAGGGGGTCAAATTTATTTATACGGGATGAACCTTATTTACCTTGTCAGCGTGATCAGCATCGATGCCAAGCTTTCTGTCACGGCGCTTCTCAAAGTACTTTGGTGCTACCTTCGGGAACATAGCATAGGTGAGTATATCCTCCTCCTGCTCGATCCACTCAGCAGCCTCAGCCTTCATTGCCTCGAACTCGGGAGAGAGCTGGTCTGCAGGACGGCAGGTAATTGGCTGCTCATCGCCAAGAATCTTCTTCTGGAACTCAGGATCGATAGCAACGGGGGTTTTACCGTACTCGCCCTTTACAAGACCCTTAAACTCCTTGGTAACTGTCTTGTAGCGCTCGCCTGTAATAACATTGAACACTGCCTGTGTACCAACGATCTGTGATGTGGGAGTTACCAGAGGAGGGAAGCCACTATCCTTACGTACTCTTGGTACCTCCTTCAGCACCTCGTCAAGCTGGTCTGCCTTGCCTGCCTGCTTCAGCTGAGAAAGCAGATTAGACAGCATACCACCGGGAACCTGATAAATAAGTGCATTTGCATCTGTTGCAAGCATTGAAGGATCAAGCAGTCCGCTCTCAATGTACTTCTTGCGCAGCTTCATAAAATAATCTCTTACCTCAGTGAGTGCAACAAGGTCTATGCCTGTATCGTATTCAGTACCCTGGAATGTTGCAACGATGGACTCTGTAGGTGCATGGGATGTACCCAGAGCCAGGGGCGACATAGCAGTATCAACAGCATCAACACCTGCCTCAACAGCCTTCAAGATGCACATAGATGCAAGACCTGAAGTGTAGTGTGTATGCAACTGTACAGGGATGTTAACAGCACTCTTGATATCACGTACAAGTGTCTCTGCCTCATAAGGAGTAAGCAACGCAGCCATATCCTTGATGCAGATAGAGTCTGCACCTGCGCTCTCGACCTGCTTAGCATAGTTCATGTAATATTCGTGTGTAAATACCTCACCGAGAGTATAAGAGATTGCAACCTGAGCGTGACCTTGCTCCTTCTTTGCAGCATTGATGGCTGTTTCAAGGTTTCTTATATCATTGAGCGCATCAAAAATACGGATTATATCGATACCGTTTGCGATGGACTTCTGTACAAAATACTCTACAAGATCGTCTGCATAGTGACGATAGCCCAGCATATTCTGTCCTCTGAACAGCATCTGGAGCTTTGTGTTGGGCATCTCCTTGCGGATGATGCGAAGTCTGTCCCAGGGACACTCATCCAAGAAGCGAATACAAGAATCGAATGTTGCACCACCCCAGCACTCAGCAGAATAAAAGCCTATTTTATCCATTGTAGACAGGATGGGGCGCATCTCATCTATCGTCATTCTTGTAGCGAGCAGCGACTGATGTGCGTCACGCAGGACAGTTTCTGTTATCTTCAGTTTTGCCATGTTTGCTCTCCTTTAAAATTAGTTGATAGTTACTACAACAGCGCCTGTATTAACAGAATCACCCTTAGCAACATTTACAGAAGCTACAACGCCGTCACGGTCGCACACGATGTCGTTCTCCATCTTCATAGCCTCAAGAACAGCAACGACTGTACCGTTTGTAACCTTATCGCCAGCCTTTACCTTTACCTCAACGATGGTACCGGGCATGGGAGCGTTGATACATGCGCTGCCTGCAGCTGCAGGAGCAGGGGCTGCCTTCTTGGGAGCAGCCTTAGGAGCGGGAGCAGCGGCCACAGGAGCTGCGGAGCCGTCTGCCTCATCTACAGTTACATCATAAGCTGTGCCGTTTACTGTGATCGTGTATCTTTTCATTTTATTAACCTCTCAATTATGTTATTACATCGAATATATCAGAATGCAAAATTAGCGTGCTTTCTTGTGGGGGCAACAACTCTCTTGCCTGAGCAGAGCTCAACAGCAGATGCAACTGCCTCCTTTGTATCGTCAGCGGAGATTACTCCATCGATCATGCCAAGTGCAGCTGCGTTAAAGGGAGATACATCGATATCCTCGCCCATAAATACCTTTGCAGCCTCAGGAGCCATAGGAGCAATAGCAGCATTTTCCCAAGCATAGGAGATATCTGCGCTGTCAAATGCAGCATAAGCAGCACCGTAAGCCTTGCCAACTATAACGTTGACCTTTGTGGTAGTAGCTGATGCGTAAACCTGTGCGAGCTTTGCACAGTCACGCACGCTTCCTGCAAGTTCCGCTTCGCTGGAAGGCTCGAAGCCCTCTGTATTGATAACTGTTACCACTGGGATTGAGAACACATCTGCGAGCTGCACAAATCTTGCGATCTTAGCGCAGTCAGCAGCTGTAAGCTTTGCCGCATTGTCAGTTGCTACCATAGCTACAGTAGCCCAGTTCATGCTTGCAATTGCAGTATAAGCAGCAGAGCCAAACTCAGCACCAAGCTCGATAACACTGTTCTTATCAGTCATAGCTGCGATAACATCAGCACCCTTCATACCGATAGATACCAGTGCATCATTTGCAACAAAATCATCGTTACCTGCGAGGGAGATATTATTTGCGGGCATAACAGCAACAAGCTTCTTTGCCTTTGCAATAGCATCAGCATCATCCTTAGCAAGAATATCACATACACCTGCCTTGGCAGCATTTGCAGCGGTGCCTGCGCCCTGAAGCTTGCCGTCAGGAGTATTGAAGGGAGCAGTCATGAACAGCTCAGCCTTCTCAGTCATGATAGTGATGTCAGCCATAGATGCAAGCATTGCAGCAGAGCCTGCGCAAACACCACACACAACTGCAATCTGGGGAACCACACCGGAGATAGCAGCCGAAGCCTTTACGATATCACCGTAAGCTGAAAGCACTGCCATACCCTCATTGATGTCACCGCCTTTGCTGTCAAACACAGCCACAACGGGAGCACCGTTCTTAGCAGCCAGCTCATAGATCTTCTTGATCTTAAGTGCTGCACTCTTGTTTACTGCGCCGCCCTTAACCGAAACATCCTGTGCATATGCATAAGCAGTTGCGCCGAGAACTGTTCCATAGCCAGCTACAACAGAACAAAGCTCACCATCGGTGGATATGAACTTGTCCAGCTCTCTGAAGCTGTCCTCGTCAAAGAGTGCAGTCAGTCTTTTTCTTGCGTCGCTGTCAGGAACATTCTGCTCCATTT
Source organism: Oscillospiraceae bacterium (assembly GCA_045544715.1). Taxonomy (GTDB): domain Bacteria; phylum Bacillota; class Clostridia; order Oscillospirales; family Ruminococcaceae; genus CAG-115. The sequence goes on from JAZPZN010000043.1 coordinate 25,576, forward strand.
CAGCTAAAGTTTTAGAAAACGCCATTTTTTGTCCTCCATAAATAAATAAAGTTCCACTGGTATAGCC
>JAZPZN010000044.1:0-9646 GCA_045544715.1 Oscillospiraceae bacterium
GGACAAAGATCTTACTAAGGCTCGCCTTGTTGAGGAGGTATCTGCATTGTATGCAGACCGTGACCGCCTTGCACTGATGGAGTCAAATGCTAAAAAGTCAGCTACAAACAATGCGGCTGACAAAATACTCAGTGAGATAATCGACCTTTTAGGTAAGGATAAGTTTTAAATACGGAGGAAACAAAATGGACAATGAGAAAATAGTAATAGATGTTGTGGAGGAGATACAGTATATCTCCAAAAGATATCACATTAAAGCTGAAATGGTAGAGGAGATACTTACAGGTCTTGATGTATGGTCATATCTCAACGGGATTCAGGATGAGATGGGCTTCAAGAATGTGTATTCTTCAAAATATCTCCGTCCTGAGGATGAGAGAAAGCCATATGATGGCAGGGTTATAGAGAGCGAGGATATAGCCTCGTTCATTGCTGACAGGGGCGATGTTAACAGAGATATCGCCGAGGCAGTGCTGCTTGCCGATCTTTGCTACGTCAACGATGACAAGGAGAATGTTGAACTAAACTCAGAGATATCGGAACTCCTTTCAAAAGCGTAAGCTGGCACACTTTTGCTCAGTTTTTCATACTATGTAACGACATTACATAGTAAAGGAGCTGACAAAATGGAAAAGAGCCAACGGCTTATTGTAAACGGAGGAAATCCTATCTCTGGCGAACTGCAGGTGCAGGGGGCGAAAAACAGTGCCCTTCCTTTGCTGGCGGCAGCGGTGCTTTGCAGGGGTGAGAGTATCATCCACAACTGCCCTCATCTCACCGACGTTGATGCTGCCTGCAGGATACTTGGGCATCTGGGATGCAGGTGTGTCCGCAGCGGTGATACTGTATGTGTGGATGCCACTGCGGTTACCACTGGAGATATTCCCGAGAGCCTTATGCGGCTGATGAGGTCATCTATTATCTTTCTTGGCGCAGTGTTAGGGCGGCTTGGACATTGCCGACTTACATTCCCGGGAGGGTGTGAGCTTGGTGCACGTCCTATAGATTTTCACCTTTCTGCGCTGCGAAAAATGGGTGCAGTGATAACTGAGGAGCATGGCTGTCTTGATTGCAGTACCCCCGAGGGGCTGCATGGGGCGCAGATAAATCTCAGCTTTCCATCGGTGGGCGCAACAGAGAATATAATGCTGGCTGCGGCAGGGGCAAAGGGAACGACAGAGATACACAATGCTGCAAGGGAGCCCGAGATATGCGACCTTGCAGAGTTTATCAATAAATGCGGAGTATCGGTGCACGGCGCAGGCAGCAGCACGATAGTGATCGAGGGTGCGGAGCATATTTCGCCTGCTGAGCACAGTGTTATTCCCGATAGGATAGCTGCAGGTACATGGCTGTGTTGCGCAGCAGCCACACGGGGTGAGCTTATTCTTGGCAGATGCGAGCCTTCGGCTATGACTGGCTTTACAACAGTACTGGAAAGTATGGGTTGTCGTCTGTATAGCTACGGTGGAGGTAAGCTTTATATCGATTGCCGCAGGAAGCTTACAGCACCGCCCATGATACGCACTATGCCTTATCCGGGTTTTCCGACGGATATCATGGCACCGTTCACTGCGGTATGTGCAGGTGTTGAGGGAACATCGGTATTTGTTGAGACCATCTTTGAAAACCGCTTTCGCCATGCAGGTGAACTGACACGCTTAGGTGCTTCTATCCGCACTGAGGGTAGGGTGGCTGTTATTGAGGGCGTGAAACGGCTCTCGGGCGCAAAGGTATGCAGTCGAGAACTGCGTGGCGGTGCGTCGCTCGTAACGGCGGCTCTCTCGGCTGAGGGGGTCAGTGAGATAAGTGGTTTATGTTACATTGACAGAGGTTATGAAAATATAGAGAGCTCTCTCAGAAATGTTGGAGCGGATATAAGACGCGTGGTATCATAAAATGCTTGCAATATCATGATATTTGTGCTAAAATATAATTTGGACTAAGATCAAAGGAGGCAGTGGCAGTGCTGAAACGACCAAATAGCAAAAGACCGCAGCAGCGCACCGCTGCGAATAACAACGATCAGCGACGTACAGCAAAACGTCAGCAGACTGCACAGCAGCGTGAAACAGATCGTGCCATTGCAAAGGCACAGCGAGAAAGGGCGGCGCAGAAATCTCGTCATAGACGCACGGGATCAAACATATTGTACTATGTGCTGGCACTCATTTTTGCGCTCATTGTGCTGATAATTCTTGCTAATACGGTGCTTTTTAATATCGATGAGATACAGGTCGAAGGCAATGTCAGCTACAGCTATCAAGATATAGTTACGGCTTGCGGTATACCGATGGGTGAAAACCTTTTGCATATCGATACAAATGCCGCTAAAGATCGCATCGTAAGCTCCCTTGATTATATTGATATAGCAAAGGTCGATAAAGTATTCCCGACAAGCATTAGGATAACAGTGCAGGAAGCAGAGGAATGGTTCTGCGTCAAGCAGGGCAGAGGTGCTGCAACCATTTCACGTAATGGTAAGATAGTTGCTGACAAGGCAAAGGCTGGGCTTCCGATAGTATACGGCTACCGAGTTGAAAGCCTAAATGTTGGCGAGCAGCTGATATCTATAGGCGAGGGCAAGCAGGATATCCCTGGCGACATTCTCAATGCAGCTGATGCTGCAGGTTTTGCAGGTTTTATCAAGCAGATAGATATGGAGGATAGATTTAGTATCATCCTCAGCTGTGAGAACGATATTATAATCAAGCTCGGTAATTCGAGAGATCTTGAGCAGAAGTTTGAGGTAGTAAACGCTATCTTTGATGAAAATGAAGGCTTGACAGATATGACTATCTCAGTTGTTAACCCCTCTGTAGGCTATATGCATCGCAATGACACTGTGATAATGCCCGAAATAAAGGCGGAAACCTCAGAAACTGCCGAAACAAGCGAAACAGCGGAAGCAGGCTGATCGGAAATATTACTCTCCGTGTAATATTTTTTTAAAACCCCTTGCATTTGGTTGACATTTCTGTTATAATTAAAAGTAGTTTATTCTCTGGCAATAAATAATTGGAGGAGTGTTTAAAATGGCAGACGAGAACAAGCTGAATTATGAGATTGCTGATGGCTTTGACGATGGCTTCACCGTTGGCGGTGGTGCAGCAGTTGCCGATACCAGCAATAATAACAACGGTAATTTCGTTCAGAAAAATAAGATAAGTGTTGTAGGTGTCGGTGGCGCAGGTGGAAATGCAGTACGTCACATGACCGAAACAGGCATTCTTGATATTAACTACATAGTTGCAAATACCGATGTCGGTGCTCTGCGCACTATGAATCCTAATAAGATGGCACGTGTACAGCTTGGCAGAAAGACCACACAGGGTCAGGGTGCAGGAAGTGATCCTAATAAGGGTAGGGCTTCTGCTGAGGAGAACATCGACGATGTTGTTGCAGAGTTTGAGGACAGCGCAATGGTATTCGTTGCTGCAGGTATGGGCGGAGGCACTGGTACAGGTGCAGCTCCTGTTATCGCAAAGGCTGCGAAGGATAAGGGTATCCTCACTATCGGCGTTGTGACAAAGCCCTTCCATTTTGAGCGTGAGGAGAAGATGCGTCAGGCACTTGCAGGCATTGATGAGATGCGCAAGAGTGTTGACGCACTGGTAGTTATCCCTAATGAGAAGATCAGAGAGATCTCCAAGAACCTTACTTTCAGAAATGCATTCCAAGAGGTAGATAATGTTCTCTGCCGTGCGGTACTGGGTGTATCCAGTCTTGTTAAGGACAGTGGTTATGTAGGTATCGATTTCCAGGATGTTGAAACTGCTCTCGGTAATGCAGGTACTGCACATATGGCACTTGCATCTGCAAAGGGTGACAAGAAGATCGATGATGCTGTTAATCAGATCATCAACTGCCCTCTGCTGGAGACATCTATCAAGGGTGCACATCGTATGCTTATCAATGTTACCATCAGCTTTGATGCGCTGTTTGATGATGTTGAGCTGCTTATCAGCAAGCTGACAGAGAATGGTGCACACGATGTTCAGGTTAAGTATGGTGTTAAGTACTCTGAGGCACTTGCGGCTGACGAGATCGAGCTTATGGTAGTTGCAGCTGAGTTTGATGAGCCTGAAGAGGATATCCCTTTCAGTGTTGATATCCCTGATTTCCCCAGTGATGATCCCCTGTTTAAGACCGGCAATACTACTGCAGGTGCAGCGGATGCGAGCTTTGGTTCATCTTCCGGCTTCAACGATCTTCTTCGCATCGTTAACAACAAGAACAACGGACTTTAATCAAGCAATAAATATGCGGGGATTCCGAAAGGGATTCCTGCATTTGTTTTGATTGTAAAATTTTGTTGAAACTTTTGGCGATTTGTGTTGAAATTATACGGAAATAAATTAAATTCTCCAAAACACTTGAATTTTTAATAGATTTGATATACAATAAATGTGTGTAGATATCAGACCTGCGAAATGCTGATGCGTTTTGCAAGGCTTGAAATAAAAGAAAGACAACTGACATTATTGGAGGAAGAAAGATGAAGAAGATTTTTAAAAAGATCTGCGCCGCAGTGCTATGTGCAGCCGTTGCAGGTGTCATGTCGGTGACAGCAGCTGCTGACATCGTATTCGACATGAGTACATTGTATGTTGAGGGTGATAAGGATGGAGTTGTTACCAGCAGCACAACTGAGATGACCGCTGAGGGCGATATCAGTGATATTGTATATATTACAGCTACATATCAGCTTCCGAGAGAGCTCCGTACAAATGAGTTCTGGGATAATCCCAACGGCACTGTATCTGTAGAGGTGCGCCTTGAAACTGAGGGTGCAGATGTTTTTGCATGTATCCCTGCATTTGCAAGTACATGGTTATGGGTAAATCCCAGCTCAACCCCTACATTGAAGTATAATGAGTGGATCACTATTACTGAAAGCATGCAGCATTTCCACGAGGGCTTTGTTGTAAAAAGACCTGATAAGCTGCTTCTTCAGGTAAGAGGTAATATTGCTGGTGTGACACAGGAGAACGTTAAGGTATCGTTCCGTAATTTCCAGATAAACGGTGTATCACTTGACGATGCAATCATTACTACAACTATTGCTCCTGCAACAACTACTACTACAACAACTCCTGCGACTACAACTACAGAGGCAACAACTACTACAACTGAGGCTACAACAACGACTCCAGAGCCTGAGGAGAGCACGACAGAGCCTGAGGAAACCACTACTGAACCAGAGGAGACCACCACTGAGCCTGTTGAAAGTACCGAGAGCGAGCCTGAGGAGGAAAGCACTGAGAGCATCCCTGAGGAAACGACTGAGCCTGAGGATACAACAGCTGAGCCTGAAGATACTACCACAGAGCCTGTGGAGACCACAACAGCACCCGCTACAACTACTCAGCCCGATGTGATCGGAGGCGGCGAGGAGGAAACATGGGAGGCAAACCAGCCAGCCACCTCTATTGATTATAGCCAGTATGTTGTAAAGACTGATACAAGCGATGCCACATCTGCTATTGTTGCGATAGTTATTATTGCTGCGGTTATCGTAATTGCTGCAGTGATCGGTTTCATTATTTATAATAAGATGAAGTTCTATTAATAGAATCGCCTATAAACTTTGCATTACAGAAAGGTAAAAGTATGGATAAGTTAGTTGAGTTTTTCAAAAATCCGTGGCTCAAAAGGGCAGTTGCACTGCTTTGCTGGGGCTATACCGCACTTATGGTGTGGGTAGTGTGGCTCAGTTTTGGGTTTTATTTTGAGTATGAAAACGCAACCGCATTGTTTGTGCTCTACCTTTTTGTAAATATTGCAGCATTAGGATTGATGATCTATACCCGTAAGCAGGTCATTACTATGATAAACGTCATGTTGATACCGCCTGTCATATTTGCGTTGGTGATATTCGGCTTTGGCAACTGGTATATGATACTGCCTCCGCTTTGTGTAGTCGTTGCAATGTTCTTTATCTGTGACGCTAACGAAACGCTAAAGACGGTACTAGGCACAATGTATCTGCTTCTTTATGTGGTGGGTGTCGTTGCGTATATTGCCATCAATCTGCTGATGAACGATATCTCATTTCTCGGGGTTGATCTCCATTTGCGTGATGCTGATTATGAGGTGCTATCTTCCGATGGTGAGTATCGCATCGTAAGATATGTTGACGAGCCTGACAAGGAACGTCGTACCGCTTCCTACTATGTTGAATATACCGTGGAAGATGTGGAGATACCTTTCGGTCTTTGCAAGAAAGTGTATGGCTGTGAGCGAGTGCTTACTTCCAAATATACAAGCCGCACTGACGATCCTATTAAATGGATCATGGGAACTGTTGACGGAGAGGTCGCTGAGCTTCTAGATGTTGAGGGAAGCCTGCGTGAGAATCCGTATCTTGTAGAGGAGATAGACACCTCCGAAACGGGCGAAAGTGCTGAGGATACCACTGGCAGCACTGCCACTGATGATGTTGCGGAAACTGTAGAAACTGTTTTTGGCAGCACTGATGAGGCAACTGCTGAGGTTGCTTAACAAAATGAATACCATGCCGCACAGGCGACTGCCGCAAAAAGCGGGTTGCGGTGCGGCTTTGTTTCATATTATTACTAAGGAATGTTTAACGCAAAGGAGTAGGCTTTGGATAGGATTCTTCACATTGTAGGAAAAACATCGAGCGAGATATTTATGCTGAAATATCCCAGGTCGCTGCTCAATTTCTGCGACTATGATCTGACATACTTCGCTGAGAATGCGATCGCAGTCTGCGAGGATGCTCTGCGTTCGGGTGAGCTGGATTATGACAGGGTGACCGATCTGCGCAATTCGTTAAAAGGCGCACATCCTTGCATTGAGAATAATATCCGCACGGTGTACGATAAGATAGTTGTCGATTGTTGGATAGACTATCTTTGCCGCCGTGACAGCATCGGCACTAATGCCCTGTGGAACAGATTTATTGGTTGCACCACGAGCTTTGAAAAGGTGGTATTCACGAGGCTTTGCGATTATCGCTACAACAAAGCGATCAATGAGTGGCTGAACCTTGTGCGTGTGCAGGATTATGCAAAAAATAAGATAAGCTATATCTTTTCGGGAGAACTTAACAGTGCTGAGGAGGCTGCTGCAAGACGAAATTATTTCGATTTGATGTTCAGCGTTACAGCAAGGGAATTGGGTTGCCAGATAGAAGAGCTTGGTGTTACAAAGGTGTTCAGTGTTGGTCGAATTCCCTCGGCACCGTTCATGTTTCCTAATATTTCGAGAGATATAGTTAAAAATCTTCTTGCGGATTTTGATTATAGTGATGATTATAGCAGCAATGACAATTATGGTGGACTCTCCGACCAGATAGCAATGGATGCATTCTCCCACATGAAGCGTGGACTTGCGCAGGAATATAGCAGCTATAATATTTCACGCAGTGCCATGGAAAATAGCCCGATAAAGGTGTATATGCCCTGTGGATTAAAAGCAGTGGTAGATCTTGAGATCGATGCTCTCATAGAGAGCGGCGGATGGCTATCTCGCTGTAAGCGCTGTGGAAGATACTTCGTACGTGATGCGGAGTATACGGAGGAGTATTGCTCGCTTTTCAATCCCGGCAGTAAGACCTGTCTGGAGATATATGAGCTTGAGCATCCACGGAGCGTTATTTCACCCCAGTTGGAAGCAGCATACAGAGAGGCTATCGATATCATGTATGATCGTGTCGGTGATGGCGATATGAGTCTGCATGAGTATGAGAGTTGGAAAACTTATATTGATGCGCTGCATGCAAAGGTAGAGAATAAGGAGATACCTATCGAGGAGTTAGAGTCGTTCATACGTTATTCCCGTTCGTTGGACATATCCCGAAGCAATCCTGTGCGTGAAGTTGTAAAGCGTGAGTCTTCTCCATCTGAGAGAGTAGTCAGACCGTTCGTTCCCGAGCGCATCGATCGCAATTCGCTGCCAAAGCCTGAGCCAAAGGTAGAGGAAGAGCCTGAGGATGACTATATCCCTAGAACGACATCAAAGAGATCGTTCTTCACTTCTCCCACTGTAGAGAGAAGCCGTGAGCAAGCACCAGTTACTCATATTATCAGAGGTGGCGAGCAGCCGCATAGTGCTCCTTCAACGGGCGCATTTGTGCCGTTTGGTGAGCAGGCAAAGGAGCCTGTACGTTACACCGAGCGCCGTGAATCTCCTCGACAGAGCGAGAAGAGTACGACGGTCTATGAGCCAAGCAGATACGCTGAACGCAGTAATTCTGCTGTTTACGAGCCGAACCACCTTAGAGAGACAGAGCCTGTTCAACATATTGAGCGTAACGCTTCTGAGCGTGGCAATGCTTTTACTCCTGTTAAATTTGATGCACCCAAACGTGAAGAGCACTCTGAAAGACCTATAGTAAAGCGTCAGGCTTATGATGCGGAGCAGCAGGCGGTTTTTGATATGTTTGACAGGATGTTTGCAGAGATGGAGAATGAAAAGGCTACAGATAATCACGAGTCTGATATTGCTGCAAGGCCAAGCGTTAATGAATCTGAATCTACAACTGCATCTGAGCAAGTTAAGCCTGTGATCCCTGAGCCTGTTGCTTCAACGGTATCTGAAGCAGAGGTTAGTACACCTGTTGTAGAGTCACCTAAACCAAGAGTTATTCGCAAAAATGCGGCGGCAATGAGTGCTTATGGAAAAATGTCAGGAACACCGATGATGAGCGCATTTGAGCAGGTATCCCGTCCAAACGATGATGTTCCTGTGGTTGCTCCTGCTGTAGCTGAAGTTGCTGAGTCTTTGGTAGAGGAGGAGCCGTTCAAGGATGTAGGCTCTATCTTTGATGTGCTGGAGCAATCTGAAATGGATATGAGCGATGAAGCACTGCGCAGCTATTCGCTGGTGGATGATGTTCCGTTGGAGAATAACGAACCTGCTGAAGTGCCAGAGCCATCAAACAAGGAAGTTGAAGAACAGCTTATTGAACCGATAGAAGAAGCACCTGCCCCAATGCTAACACCTCCTGTCGAAAAGCGTGAACCGAAACAGCGCACAAGGCGTGAGCAACCCTCCGATGTCGAGCGTGAGATACCTGAGCGTGTGACAGCAGCCAATGCCCCCAGTGGCGTATGGAGCGAGGAGCGAAACCTATTCGGAGCGGATGAACAGGTGGACGAGCTTAATATGCTCAAGGAGAAAAAACGCCGCTCAAACAAGACACAGCGTCTTTTTGATGCTATAATGCGTGAACCCGAGGATAATCCGAATGTCCGCAGGAAGAAATGATCTTGTGCATTTTGTGTCATATGGTTATTACCGCTGCCGTGAACTATATCTCGGCGGCGGTTTGTTTTATATCCAATTTTATGCGACTTATTTAAGTAAAAAGTGACTTTTAGCTAAGTGTCAATGCTTAAATTTTGTCACAAGTGACAAAATCAAGGTTTTGAAAACGATTAAATTTGTATATTTGCGTTATTGAAAAAATAGTGCAGATATTATAAAATATAAGTACATAAGTGTCGCATGTCAAAATGCGATAAAAAAATTTTGGAGGATTTCTATTATGAAGATCACAAAGATTATTGCTGCTGCTTCTGCTGCTATCATGAGCGTTTCCGTTCTCGCAGCTGTTGCTTCCGCACACGAGACATTCCTGATGTACACAGATAACAGCTGGCTCTGGGGCTGCTGG